>JAGWSK010000450.1 GCA_028869355.1 Alphaproteobacteria bacterium
CCGAAAAATTCGTCGACGAAACCCACGTGACGCCTGAAGGCGAAGAGAGAAAATAGATTCTCGAAACATCGCAGCTTCGCGGCCCAGGTGAACTCAATACTCGTTGTACGTGCCGGTGATGCGCGCTCCCCGCTTCCAGGCAAGCACTGGATCAAGGCACGGTATAGCGGATGCCGGTTTTGAAATAGCGCCCCACGACATTGTAGTTGCTGACATAGGACCAGATGATTGGCGGATCCTTGTCCAGGAGATTGTCGACGTTGAGGTAAACCTGAAGATCCTCGCCATTCGGTTCTTGGATCAGTTCGTAGGATAGCGACAGATTCCAGGTCATCGCCGCGGGCCACAAATTGCGATTCACGCTGATTGGACTTGTGACGCTGTAATTGCGGGAGTTGGGACCAACCAGCAAATCGCTGTAGATCAGCGGCGAGTAGTAGCGCAGTTGCAGATTGCCGGTGAATCTGTCCACGAAGTAAGTCAAGTTGAAATTGCCCGACCAGCGCGGCGCACTGTTTGTATCGGCAGCGTTGATAACCGTCGTCGTCGGCTGCCCATTCTGTCCGATCGTGGTTTGGAAGGTCGTCTGCTGGTTGATGTATTGGGCGAGCGCCGACAATTGAAGTGCGCCGGGAATGCCCACGCCGTCCAGCGGCAGGCGCTGGCTGATATTGATATCGATTCCGTCCTGGACTTCGGAGTTCAAATTCAGATCGACGAGATTGAGTGTCTTGATGCCGAATGCGGTGCTGGCCGGCGTGAAGCTGGTCGAAGTGAACCCGGGCTGGAACACGATCTGATTGCAGTAGAGGGGGATTTGGTCCAGCAGGCATCTGTCGACCACGTCCTGGGGCGTGTCGGAAGCGATCAGGCCGGCGATTCTGATGTGGTAATAGTCAACCGATGCCCGGAAGCCGGAAATAATCGGTCCCATGCCGGCGGTTGGCTGGATGACGAAGCCGAAGGTCTCGTTTTGCGAAACTTCGGGTTGGAGGGTGGGGCTGCCCGAAGTTTCAATGTTGCTCACCCGCAGGGCGATGCCGTCGATCGGGTTCTGAAGACTTGTCGACGATGATGACGGAACGATGGACAATTCGGTGAAGTTGGGCGCGCGGATGTCCTGCGACCGGGTGGCGCGCAGGCGCAGCCATTCGAACACGTCCCAGGTGCCGCCATATTTCCAGGTATAGACGCCGCCGGTGATGCTGTAATTGGTGTAGCGGCCGGCCGCATTCAGGTCGAGGGCAGCCACGAATGGCAGGTCGCGGAGCAGCGGAACACCAACTTCGCCATAGGCTTCCTCGACAGACTGGCTGAGGAAATAGGATCCGGGGTTGCGGGTCGCATAAAGCATCTCCACCGATGCGACCTCGCCGCGCTGATCGTAACTGTTGTAGCGGTAATTGGCGCCGATAGCGGCAGCCAGCGGTCCGGCCGGAAGGTTGAAAATCGGACCGGCGAGATCGGCCTGGGCCATATACTGGCGAATATTCGACTCGGTGCCATCGGGGCCGCCCGGAATGTTGTTGATATAATTCATCATCGCCGGCGTTGCCGGGGCGAAGGGATTGTACGGCACGCAATTCGGCGATGCCTGCGCCGCAACCTGGGCCGCATTGGCAACGGTATTGCCGGGGTTGACGTAGGGCAGACGGTTGTTGGCGAGTGTGTTGCAAACCGGGGTCCCGGTCGGGCCGGTGATCACATCTGCCGCGGCATCGAGATTGACACTGACCGGAACGCCGACGAAGGCCTGCCAGACATTGGCACGGCCGGCGCTGCCCTGAATGTCCCAGTCGAATTCATTGAACAGAATGCCTTTCAACCCGAAGAACGACTGGACAAGGATGTTCTTGTTTTTGGCAAAGCTTCCCGAAAAAGTCCCTCCGATGCCGTCGACAAACTCCTTCGCCAGGGTAAACGATGAGATGCCGTTCGCCGTCATCGCCGCCTGGATCGAGGGCGGAATGAAAGGGTTGCCCGAGTAGATCTTCAGATTGAGTGGCGCCGCAGGCGTCTGTGCGACCGGATCGTTGCTTACCAATTCACCGTAATTGACCATCACAAACGCGGTGACATTGGGCATGACGTCATATTCGAATCGCGCCAGCCCGGCCCAGCGTTCGTAAGGCGGCGAGAGCTGCCGGTTCAGGCCGCTGACCCCATAATTGCCGGTGCCGATCGTGTAGGTCGTGCCGCTGATGGCGCCGTACGGAAACGGAGACGGAGTGCCGTTAGAGCTGAAGGTGATGTTGTTGAGCGATGGGGGGCAGGTCACGGCGGCGCCTTTGGCGTTTTGACAGGCGCTGATCAGACCACCCAGGGTGCTGTTGTCGATTTCGGCGTGCTCCGTGAACACATTGGCCGGGAGCCCCAGCGCCTTGGCGGTGGCCAGAGGCAACGGAACCAGGTAGGGCTCCAACCGGCCCCATCGCCGTGAATACATGTCCCTGGTGTTGAACTCGTTGGCCCATTCGCCGCCGATCTCGAAATGACCGCGGCCGTTAAGCAACGTCGTGCCCCATGCGGCGCTGGCAAAACTCTGGTCTTCGTCACCGCGCTGCGAAATGCCAAAGCGTGCGTCGCCGGTGAAGCCTTCAAGATGGTCTTTGAGAATGAAGTTGATGACGCCGGCCACCGCGTCGGAGCCGTAGGTGGCGGATGCGCCGGTGGTCACCACTTCGAACCGGTCCAGGAGGCTCTGCGGGATCATGTCGGTGTCGAAACCATTCGTCCCATTCACCGGCGTCGGCCGCATGCCATTGATCAGATTCAGCGTGTTATTGTTTCCGAGGCCGCGCAGGTTCGGCAGGCTTTGCGCCGCGGCGACGATGCCGTTGGTGTTGCGCGTCAAACCATTGCCGGGCGTGGCAAAGGGAAGTTCTTCGATCACCGTGCCGATGCCGGTGAGCGCGCGCGTTTCGATCTGCACCTGACTGACTTGCTGAACCGGCGTGGGCGCCGCGAAATTGGCGTTGGCAAGCAGCGAGCCGGTCACGATGACCTGTTCCGGAACGCCTTCAGGTTCCGGCATCTGGGCGAAAGCCGTGGCGCTCAGCAGCGCCAGTCCGGATGCTCCCAGATATAATGATGACGCATAGCGCGACATGAACATTACCCCCTGCTCACGAGCCGCAGCTCTGGCCGCTACACAACTTCAGATTGCGCCATAGATTGTACTAGCGTCAATGGCGATGGTGGAAACGGACAGAACCGCACCTGCAAACCCGGGCGCGGCGAGTGCGAGCCGCCGTCGCGCCGCGGCAAACTGCGTTGAGATGGCGCGAAGGAGTTTGCGGAAAAGTCTGGCCGCGCGGCCTTACAAGCGTCCGCTATGGCGCCGTTGCGGTGGAGACCGGAGTCTTGCCGCTTTCACCGGCCGAAGGACGAATGCCCTGCATCACACGCTGGGCAACACCGGCAATGCCCGCGCCAACCAGCGGCGCGAGCCAGAATGCCCAAAGCTGCTGCAGCGCCCAACTGCCCTGAAAGATCGCAACCGCAGTCGAACGCGCCGGATTCACCGATGTGTTCGTCACCGGGATGGAGATCAGATGGATCAAAGTAAGCGCAAGCCCGATCGCGATCGGAGCAAAGCCCTTCGGCGCGCCGTCGGATGTGGCGCCAAGGATGACAATCAGAAACATGAAGGTCATGACGGTTTCGCAAACCAGTCCGGCATTGAGCGAATAATGCTGCGGTGAGTGATCGCCAAAACCATTGGATGCGAAACCTGCAGCCGCATCGAAGCCGGGCGCGCCGTGCGCGATCACATACAGCACCGCAGCGGCGGCAATCCCGCCGGCAAGCTGCGCCAGCCAGTAGGGAATGACGTCGCGGCCGGAGAAGCGTCCGCCCATATAAAGGCCAAAGGTGATCGCAGGATTGAAGTGAGCGCCCGAGATGTGGCCGAAGGCGTAGGCGCCGGTGAGCACGGTCAGCCCAAAGGCGAGTGCGACGCCGGCATAACCGATGCCCACGCCCGGGACTCCCGCGGCGAGGACCGCTGCGCCGCATCCGCCAAGGACCAGCCAAAATGTGCCGATGAATTCCGCCGTCAGTTTGCGTGCCAGGGGCATCTGATTCTCCTAAAAGTCTGGTTTGTCGGCTCTGGGGATCGGCGGGGAGGCAGAAACTGCATACTGATTGTCGGGATTTTCGGCGCAGATCTGCTCCTGCCACTCCAGCCTCGTGCGCCGGAAAGTGACGAGAACCGGCAGAGGCTGTTTGAAAAAAGCGGGGTTCTCGATGGTGAGTTCGAGTTCGAGCCCTTTGGGGTAAGTCTCGTCTGCTGTCATGGCGCCGCCGAGCTGACCGCCTTCTTTGGCATATTCTTCTTGCGCGCGTCTGGCCGCGGCCGCATCGATCAGGCGGTAGCGCTCCACGACATGCGCGCCTTCACCCAGCGGCGTGCCGTAGCGGTCGACGACCGATTGGGCATCCGTCTTTATACCGACGGTGTCGATCACCAGAATATCGCCCTCGTAATGGGCGACCGAATCGCCTTTCCAGCTTGGCGTCACATGCGCGGGGTGATCTGCGTTCAACCGGATTTGGCGCACCTGATCGTCCTGGTTATAGACGATGGTGATCGCGTCCTTCTTTTGCAGGAAGCGCATGCCGAGCTGCATCGCGAAAATGAAGGGCGGGTTATAGGCGGTGCAGCGGGTGGAGGGATCGGGGAATGTCCGTCCGAGTCTTGCCCGGTCACCGCGCTCTTTGACGATGGCCGCCGCTTCGGGTCTGAGGATTGGATTGTTGTAATCGCCAACCGGACGCGTCGGGTCGCTGCTGCCGGTGGGAAGCCGCAGCAGATTGCGGATCGGCTCGGGCGCCGACGATCTCGCCTCAAAATCGAATGTGTTGCGTCCCCAATAGCCGGAAAAATCCGGAACGCTGTCGGCCGCCGTGGCAGGGCACACCGAAACGGCCGCCAAAGCCAACCCGATGCAGGATTGTGCGAGACCCGGCATTACCCCAGTCCCCATGCTTACGACGGGAATTGTAGCTGAGGCCCCTTCCATGCGCCACCGAAGCCTGACGCTTTCGAGACCTTCGCTTTTCGTGATAAGCCTGAAGGTGTCCATGGACGGCTGATTGCGATTGGGGTTCTCCAATGAAAAATCTCCTGCTGTTGAAACGGCGTTTGTGGGCGGCCGCTTGCGCCGCGCCAGTTGCGCTCATCTACCAGCCGGCTTCCGCAGCCGCGCCGTACGGCTTCGCCGGTTCGTTGGATGGTTCCTACGCAGACCTGTCGAGCGGCGGATCGAGCACCGGTCTCGGAATGGTAAACGGCTCGGCCGCTTTCGCGCTTGGGAGCCCCGACATCGGCGCGGAGGGAGATGGAGGTTACCAATGGACGACGATGGGAGGTATCAATAGCTGGAATGCGGGAGGAAGCCTTTTCTGGGCCGGGTTTCCCGGGCGTGCGGGGGTTACGGTCGACTATTCCGCGTACAATGCGAACCCACTCAACGGCCATCTGACGGCTTATGGCGCGTTCGGCGAATATTTCTTTTCCGATCTGCTAACGGCCGGACTGAAGGGTGGAGGATTCAACATCGAGGGATCTGGGTCGGTGCTGGGTTCGACAATATTTGGCAGCCTAAACGGCGGTTATATCGGCGGCGATGTGACCGGCTACGTCACTCCCGACTTGGCCCTCTCCGGCTCGGTGGACTACTTTGCTCTCACGGGCGGCAACACCACGCAGTACGGTGTAAGCGGCGAGTATCTCCTGAGCGCGGCATTCCCGCTTGCCGTGCCCGTTTCCGTGTTTGGCGGCTACATAAGCGAACAGTTTTCCAACGGCGGCGGCAACGACCACATTTTCCTCATAGGCCTGCGGATTTACACCAACGGAAATGGCGATACTCTGCGCGACATCCATAGAAACGGCACTTTGGGCTGGATCGGCAATGCCGCGCCCTTCCCGCGCTGATGCGTTTTCGCAGCAATACGCGCGCGGCGGCCGCCGCAGTCAGGCTCTATTGCCGCGTTCTTGTCGGCGCGTGTTGAATCACCTCCGCTTATTGTCCGGCCATCGCAGCCGCAATCTGATTGCCAATAACGTCAGCCGCCCGCCGCAATGGATCGGCGTCCAAATGGCTGTAGCGAGACGTTGACCACACCAAATGATCGCGTAGCGGTAAAATCGGGGTCAGAAAATCGGGGTTAAGGTGGCTTACACCAGATCTTGTGGCTGCTGGGTGCGAGCGGCCTATCCGGAAAAAAACCCCTTTTCAACCGCTACACCGCTACAGAATTGAATTCATTTGGCGATTTTGAAAACAGACCGCTACAACAACCGCTACAGATCGCGCCAGAGTGCTACATTGCGGCAGATTCAAAAGCGGTCGCGCTACGTGCGCGGGTACGTCGGGCGCAGAAATCAGCTATATCGATAGGACTACACCTATCCCGGCAGATGATCAAGCGCCATTTTCAGCAGGACAAGACTGGAATAATTTCACGCACGGAATTGGTCTGACGCGCGCGGAAAAAGGGAATGTCATGAACACCCGCCTGATGGCGCAATTGGTTTCCGGTCTGGTGGCGATCTGCGCCGGTGCTTTGCCTGCACTGGCACAGCCGGCGGGAAAAGACCGCGCGATTCCGGATTTCTCGACGCGCAAGTTGTGGGTGCTGGAGAGCGGAACGATGTTCTTGCACGCTCCAGGCGACCCCGGACCGGGCCCCATCGTGCAGGAAGGCAAGCCGTTCAAGGTTGACCAGGTTCCCTACCGCGCGACCACCAGCAACCCGATCCTGAAGCCGTGGGCGAAGAAGCTGATGGACGTGAACAACCAACGGGTCGCCGCAGGCGACATACCATTCTATACGACCTCGCGCTGCTGGCCGGGTGGCGTTCCCGGGCTTCTGCTGTTTCCCGGCGAGCCGGTACAGTTCGTCCAGACGCCGAAGGAAGTCTGGATCATGTGGCAGCGCGACGCCCAGGTCCGCCGCATCTATCTGGACGTTCCGCACAGCACGCATGTGAAATATTCAGTGTACGGTGAATCAGTGGGCCATTACGAGAATGGCGACACCCTGGTGGTCGATACGATCGGGCTCGACGACAGCGTCCCCATCGACCGGTTCCGGACGCCCCATACGAAGCAATTGCACGTTGTGGAGCGCTTTCGGCTGAACAATGAGAAAAGGAAAATCGAGATCGTCGTCACGGTCGAGGACCCCGGCGCGTTCACGCAGGCCTGGAAAGGCGAGGTCGATTTCGAACCGGGCCATGGCGACAGATCCGGACAATGGGTGGAATCCATCTGCGCGGAAAATCCGGCGGATTACTTCGGCGACAAGGAACGAAATGCGGTTCCTATCCCCATCGCCGCCAGACCGGATTCCTAGGGCGGGATGAAGTCAGTTCGAATCACCAGCTCTACCTCCTCCTTGCGGGGAGGTCGCCCGGACGCGCCGAAGGCGCGCCCCATTTAACTATCTGCCGCGGCGCTGAGCGCCGCGTGCGGGTGCGGAGCAAATTTCGGGTGGGGGTATCCATGGTGACCGCCCCCCACCCGCGAATTTTCTGAACCGAAAATTCGCGTGCCTCCCCGCCAGGGGGAGGCGATTTGATAGAGACGAATTTCGTCATGTTCCCCGCTTGTCCGAGTCCCGCTATTCTTCTCTCCGGTAACAGGAGTTCCGCCGATGCTCAGCCGCGCACTTGCCGTCACCGCTGCGCTTCTCATCTGCGCGCCCGCTTTCGCTCAGGCGCCAGCTCCCCGCGCCGAACATCCGGTCAAGGTTACGGCCATACCCGGAATCGTCGACGCCGGTACGCAATGGAAAGCCGTCTGGTCCGGCGATGACGCCGATGGCATTGTGGGCACGCCGGATGGCGGCGTGATTTTCGCCCAGCGCGAAGTCAACCGTGTACGGAAAATCGCTGCCGACGGAAAAACCTCGGTCGTGGTCGAGAATACCGACGCCGCAGGATCGCTTGGTATCGATTATCAGGGGCGCATCGTTGCGGTGTTGCGCGACCATCCCTCGGTCGCGATCC
>JAGWSK010000451.1 GCA_028869355.1 Alphaproteobacteria bacterium
GCCGAGAACATGGGTGGAAATCAGCTCCAGCGGATGGTGGCCGGAATTCATCGCGCGGATCGCGAGTTCGACCGCCTGATAAGAATGGCCGCGCACGCCCCTGAGTTCGGCCTGGTATCGGATCAGCCGGTCAACATCGAGGGGAACGGCATTCTTCTTCCACGCCGTGCACAGCATCTTACCGCGTTTGCGCAGCAGCGACAGCCCGGCATTGACGATCTCCGGCCCGGCGTTGGACACCTCGATCACGACATCGGCCATCTGTCCGCCGGTGATCTGCCGCACGCGCTCGAGAACATCGTCCTTATCTATTGCGATGGTGTGCGTGGCGCCCAGCCGCCGGACAATCTCGAACCGGCGTTCGTCGCGCGACAGACCCACGACGATGATGTTCTCCGCGCCCGCCGTCTTCGCCGCCACCACGCAGCCGCAACCCTGCTGCCCCGGCCCCAGCACCACCAGCGTCTTGCCCGGACCAATGCCGGCGTCGAGAAACGTCCACTGGAATCCGTTGCCCAGCGGCAGCGCCATGGCCGCGATATGCGGTGGAATATGCACCGGCAGGGCGTGGAAAACCGTGCGCGGATGCAGATACAGAAATTCGCTGTAGCCGCCATACAATCCCGGCGCCACGTCCAGTTTGGTCGAGCCGTAGCGCACGCCATTCGGATTGAAGTGATCGGTCTCGAGGCACGACCGGTATTGGCCGTTGCGGCAATATTCGCAGTGCCCGCAGGGCAGATATTCCTCCAGCGCGACGTAATCGCCTTCCTTGATGCCCCAGCGAGCCCGCGCGATGGCGCCGAGCTTCTCAACATAACCGACGATCTCGTGGCCGAGGATGCAGGGGACGAATTTGTCGGTGGTATATTTGCCCCAGTCGCTGCCGCAGATGCCGCTCGCCACCACGCGCAACAGTCCCGCGTCCGGGCCGATGTCCGGCAATGGGATTTCGCGCAATTCGGTCCGCCGCGGCGCCGTCATCACCGCCGCCAGGCCTGTGGCTCTGCTCATCCGCGCATTCTTTCGACGTCCTTAGTCCGGGTATAGAAGCGGCGGAAACGGGTGACAAGCGCGACCCGGGGCGCAAATCTGCCCCAAAAGACTTACGTAAATTTGACCTGAATCAAGGGCTTGTGCGTGAAAAAAGGGGGGCCGAAGCCCCCCTCATTGTCTCACTTCTCGCTCCCCGTTTCTCGCTTCTCGCCCTCAGGCGGCGTCCTTCCACGGTGCGACCGAGACGTGGATCACGCCTTCCGCGCCCTTTCCGGCCACCGACTTGATCGCCCAATCCACTTCTTTCAATCCGAAAGTGTGGGTCATCGCCTTCTCCAGCGGGAAGCGATGCGAGGCGAGTTGCTTCAGCGCCAGTTCGCAGGCCTTGTAGGAGTGTCCGCGCGCGCTTTTCAGCGAGGCGTATTTCTGGGTGACGCGATAGATCGGGAAATCCGGAAAGTTCGGCATCTCATTGCCCTGGATGACCAGCACGCCGGCTTTGCGCTTCAGCGCCTGAATCCCGAGAAGCATTGCCGCGGTCCCGGCGCCTGCGGTGCAGTCGATCGAGAAATCCACGCCGCGTCCGCCGGTGATCTCCTTGATGCGCGCGGCGGGATCCTGGGTCTGTACGTCGACGGTGTAATCCGCACCCAGCGCCTTTGCGACTTCCAGGCGGTTCTTATCCTTGGTGGTGCCGGTGATGATGATGCAGTCGGCGCCGGCCTGTTTGCAGGCAACAATCTGTGCCAGCCCCTGCTGCCCCGGCCCCTGGATCAGCACGATCGAGCCATAGCCGACGCCCGCCTCGAACAGCGCCCACTGGATGCCGTTGGCCAGCGGCGTCGCAATTCCGGCAAGCTCTGCCGTCACATTGTCCGGCACCTTGTGCACGACCGCATTCCACGGCGCGTAGAGATAGTGGGCAAATCCGCCCCACAGATGCGGCGGCGTATCGGCGGAGGTGTAGCCGTAGCGGATGGCATTCGGGTTGGTGTGCCAGTCGGTGGCCTCGCAATGGCGATATTCGCCGAGATGACACCATTCGCAGGTCATGTCCGGCAGGTAATGTTCGAGCAGCACGCGGTCGCCTTCCTTGACGCCTTTGCGCTGGAGCCATTTGCGGCCGGCCTTGGCGACGACGCCGACGTTCTCGTGGCCCATGATGACGTTTTCGATTTTCTTGCCGTAATTCTTCACATCGCTGCCGCAGATGCCGGCGATTTCCA
>JAGWSK010000452.1 GCA_028869355.1 Alphaproteobacteria bacterium
AGGCCTACCGCGATTCGGGACTTGCACATGTCCTGTCCATCTCCGGCGTGCATCTGGCGCTTGCGGGACTCGGCGTTTTCTGGGTCTTGCGCGCACTGCTCGCACTGTGGCCGCGCGTGGCACTGACTCAGCCGATCAAGAAATGGGCCGCCCTCGGTGCCCTGCTTGGATCCGCTTTCTATCTGGCAATCAGTGGCGGCGGATCGCCGGCCGATCGGTCATTTCTGATGCTGTCGATGATGCTTCTTGGCGTGCTCCTCGACCGTCCGGCGCTTTCCATGCGTTCGGTCGCAATGGCGGCGCTGGTGATTCTGATCTTTCAGCCTGAAGACGTTATCGACCCGAGTTTTCAAATGTCGTTCGGTGCGGTGGTTGGACTGATCGCGCTTGCCGAGTGGCAGTCGGCGCGGCACGCACAGGTTGTCCAGCCGGCCGGTCGCGTCGCACGAATCTGGCAAAAAGCGCGGCGCTATGTGCTGGGAGCTCTTATCGTCAGTGTGGTTGCGACACTCGCGACAACACCGATGGCCATTTACCACTTCGATCGTGCGGCCGCTTACTCGCTGATCGCGAATCTTTTGGCGGAGCCGGTCGTTGCATTCGTCATCATGCCCGCCGCTGCCGTGGCCGTGGTCGTGATGCCCATTGGGGCGGAGCTTCTCCCATTGCGGGTTATGGGTTGGGGCGTGCATGTCATGAGCGCGATCGCACATTGGACGGCCGGTCTGCCCGGAGCTACGGCGATGGTCCGGGCCTGGCCGGCTTCTGCCCTCGCGATCATGGTGCTCGGCGGATTATGGATTGCGTTGTGGCGGCAAAACTGGCGCTGGCTCGGGTTTGCCCCCATCGCCGCGGCCCTCCTGCTCATCGTGATCAGCAGGCCACCGGATTTGCTGATCGCCCGCGATTTGCAATCTGCGGCGATACGCGGACCGGATGGCCGACTCGTCATTATCGGCGCCCGGCCGGACAATTACACGGCCAGCCAATGGTTGATCCGGGACGGAGATCGCCGGGATTTGGCAGCTGCGCGCACGGTATCGCGCTGCGACGAGTCGGGTTGCGCCGGTTTGGGCGGGCAAGGCCGTGTCGTCGCCATTCCTGCCACGGTGTCGGCACTGCCCGACGACTGCATTCGCGCCCGAATTGTCATCAGCACCATTCCGCTGCACGGAAATTGCCCCGGACCGGAGCTTCTTGTGGACCGGTCGGACACACTCAAGAGTGGGGCGGTGTCGGTTACGTTTTACGGCGACACCAGGATTATCGATACGGTCGCCGCGGGCCGCGGCGATCGCCCATGGACGAAATTCAAACCTTACTGACTCAATAGCGCCGGATCAGCCCAATCAACGTGCCCTGAATGGCGATTCGGTCGGCGCCATACAGACGTGTTTCATAGGCCGGATTTGCGGCCTCGAGAGCGATCGAATCTCCCCGGCGGCGCAGCCGTTTGAGGGTGGCTTCGTTGTTGTCCACCAGCGCGACGACGATATCGCCGGTATTCGCGCTACTGGTTTTGCGAATGATGATTGTGTCGCCATCGAGAATTCCGGCATTGATCATCGAATCGCCGGTGACTTCGAGGGCGTAGTGCTCACCGCTGCCCATCAAATTGGACGGAACACCAATGTCGGAAATTTTCTGTTCGATGGCATCTTTCGGCGTACCCGCGGCGATCCGGCCGAGGACCGGCACACTACAAAACGCGTCATTGTCGGCCCTCCGGACGGGCGAAGCCTGCCGGGAATCCGGCGGAATCCTGTGTTCCGTGCGGTGATCCCGATCCAGCCGCAGCGGCCTGACGCCGGACTCGGGCCGGGTCAGCCTTTGCGCCTGGTGCCGCGTCGCCGCCGGCCTGAGGCCATCGGAGACGTTTTCGGGCAGCCTGATCACCTCGAGCGCGCGCGCACGCTTTTCCAGACGGCGTATAAAACCACGCTCTTCAAGCGCGGTGATCAGCCGGTGGATGCCCGATTTGGACCGTAAATCCAGGGCATCCTTCATTTCATCGAAGGATGGGGGCACGCCCGTCTCGCGGATGCGCTGATCAATGAATGTGAGAAGTTCGTGTTGCTTTCTCGTCAGCATTGCTTCCCCCAATCCAG
>JAGWSK010000453.1 GCA_028869355.1 Alphaproteobacteria bacterium
CATAGCCGATCCTATCGGCGATCGCACCCAGCGACAGCACGCCGGCTATGCCGCCAAACTGGAACAAAGTGGTCATCAGCACGGAACGTTGCACCGGCAGGCCGGCCATGTTGATCGCCACCGGAAGCCAGTTGTTGAGCGTGTTCAGCAGACCCAGCGTGACCAGATAAACAATCCAGAGGCACAGCGTCATGGCGGCGCGGCCTTCGGTGAAGAGCTGGACTGGTGCAAAGCCCGCGCGCTTCGCTTCCGCTGGGATTACGAACTCCGTATCCGGAGCAAACTCCAGGTGCGGGTCGATTTTTTTCAGAATCGCCGCGATCGCTTGCGAATGACCATTGCGCGCGGCGAGGAACCGCACCGATTCCGGCAGAAACAGCAACAAACCCGCCGCCACCAGCAGCGGCACCACCCCGCCAAAATAGAAGATCGCCTGCCATCCGAAGACAGGTATCAGCGCCGCTTCGAGCAGTCCGCCGGACAAGGCACCAATGGCGAAGCCGCAGGCCATCACCGCAATCATGCGCGCCCGGAAGCGCACAGGGGCAAATTCGTTCGCGACCACAAAGGTCAGGGGCAGCGCCGCGCCCAACCCGAATCCCGTCAATAGCCGCCAGATGCGCAATGAATCGACGGAAGTGAGAAACGCGGTGACAAATGTCAGCGCACCGAAGAGAGCGACACAACCGATCATCACCTTGCGCCGGCCGGCAATATCGGCAAGCGGCCCCAACAACACTGATCCCAACCCGGTCCCGAATGCGCCCAGTGCGAAAACGGGGCCGAGCGCCTGCGGCGCGATGTGCCAGGCCGCGCGCAAAGCCGGGGCCGCGTAAGCGAGCGCCTGGGTGTCAAAGCCGTCGAGAAACTGAACCATGCCGCACAGGATCACGATCCTGAGCTGGAATGCGCCGAAACGCTGTGCGCCAATCAGTTCGGCGACATCAATCCGATTGGCCATGCCGTTTTCCTTGTATCTTCGGCCCGCGCTGCCGGTATGATCGCAGCATAAGACGAGCACGTGGGATATTGGAACAGTGTCCGCGAAGTTGAACCGTCGGAGTATTGCACCGCTCGCGGCAGGATTGTGCCTCGCGACGCGGCGGGGTTTTGCCGCACCGGCGCCCTCACCTTTTGATTACCCGGCGCCCGGCCGGCAGAGCTTCCTTGAACTGGGTGCGCGCCGGGAAGCGCGACTGACCTTCTATTCGTCGCTTATTCCCAATCTCGGTCTGCAGGCGATCACCGACGGTTTCCGGAAAAAATATCCCTTTGTCGCGGTGGAGACCTGGCGCGGCACGGAAGTGAACATCGCGCAAAAGATGCTGGCGGAATTGCGCGCCGGCGCTCCTTCAGGCGATCTTCTCGAAGGCAGTGAACTTGCGCCGCTGTTCATGAAAAGCGGGCTGCTGCAGCCGTTCACGACGCCTGCCGTCAACGACACGCCGCCGCAATATCGCGACACCACCGGGCTGACCGCAGCGACGCGTTTTTCCTATTACGGCACGGCTTACAACACGCGCCTTGTGCCGCCGGGCACGCAGCCGAAGCAATTCGCTGACCTGTTACAGCCCAAATGGAAGAACCGGATGGCATGGCGCGTCGGCTCCGATTCCGGGGCCCATATGTTTGTCGCCAACGTTCTGCTTACGATGGGCGACGCAAAGGCCGACGCTTTTCTGCGCGCGCTGGCTGCGCAAAATGTGATCGGGTTTTCGGGGAGCGCCCAGGCGCTGATCGACCGGGTGATCGCGGGCGAGTACGCAATCACGCTGACGACCGCCGAACATCTGCCGGTGATTGCGGCGAGCAAAGGTGCACCGGTTGCCGCGCAGGTTTTGCAGCCTATGCCGGCAACCGTTGCCAGCATCATGATTCCGAAAGGCACACGTCATCCGCACGCCGCGATGCTGTTCGTCGATTACATGCTGTCGCCGGAAGGCCAAACCGTTCTTCGCGATGCACAATATTTCCCGGTGAATGACAAAGTGCAGCCGCTCAAGGCGCTGCAAGCCGTAAGCCCGCGCATGTCAGGGCTGAAGGAGAACTTCATCACCGACGCCGTGCTTTACGACACCCACGCCAAAGTCGAAACGCTGCTGAAGAAATACTTCCTCTGACGCTCAGGCGAAGAGCCGGTAGCGCCGCGACAGCACGAAGAACAGCGTGCTGACGATCGTCATCACGGCGGTCCAGATGATGCCGAGCGCCGCCAGTTCGGGCGCTACTCCGTTCTGCCACATGTCGAACATCGTGACTGAAACGACCTGGGAATTTGGCCCCGCCAGCAACAGCGGAATCGAGACCGCCTTCGACACCATCAGGAACACGAACAGCCAACATGTCACCATCGCCGGCGCGGCCAGTGGTACGACCACGCGGAGGAATGTCGTTGCGGCGCCTGCGCCGGACACCGCCGAGGCTTCTTCCAGTTCGCGATGAATCTGCAGCACGCCGGCATAGGAATAGCGCATGCCAAACGGCATGAACTGCACGACGGATGCAAGAATGATCGACAACAGCGTGCCGTAAAGCGCCAGCGGCACATTCAACACGAATTGCAGATAGGCGACCGCCAGCACAATCGCCGGAAACACCAGCGGCGCGCTTGCCAACTGATCAAGCAGCCACGCGCCCGGACGGCGCCGCACCGCAAGCCACGCCGACAATACCGTGAATGCCGCGACGATACTCGCCGTGGCAAGTCCGAGCACAAATGTGTTCACCAGGGCCGACGCAAATGACGTCTCGAACACCACGGTCCGGAAATTGGCCAGCGAAAAACGCCCAAGCGCCTGCGCGTTGATCCCGTCATAATAGGGCACCAGCGCCACCCATAGAGTGATGGCAACCGGAAAAAAGATCAGCGCGAGAAACAGCGCAACCAACACGCCCGAGGCCAGCCAGCGCCAGCGGCCGATTGCAATCACGCGCGGCCGGAAGCCCTTGCCGCTGATGGTTTGGTATTTTTCCGCATGCCGCGAGAAATTGCCGTACAACCGCAGCAACACGGCCATGATCACCAGCATGATCGCGGCGAATGCCGATGCTTCGCCGTAATTTGGCGGGATTTCCAGCATGGTCTGATAGATATCGTTCGTCATTACGTTCACCCTGCCCGGCAAGCCGACCAGAGCAGGGGTCTCGAATGCCTCAAACGCGCGGATGAAAACCAGAATCAGCAACGCGGCGATTCCCGGAATCGCCAACCGGAAGGTGATCCGGCGAAAGGTCTGACCGATCCCTGCCCCCGACATCATGGAGGCTTCCTCGAAACTCGCGTCCGTCGAACGGAACACCGACGACAACAGCAGGAAGCAGAGCGGCGTATATTCAATCCCCTGAATCACAATCATTCCGCCCAGAGAATAGACATTGAACACCGGGCCGGATGCACCGGTCGCCCATTCCAGGAATTGATTCAGCGGGCCGGTTTTGCCCAGCAGCAGCAGAAAGGAAATCGTGTACAACACGCTTGGGATTCCGAGCGACACGATGGAGACGATCATCACCAACCCGCGCAGCGGTGTATTGGTGCGTTCGACAATCCAGGCCTGAATGCCGCCCAGCAGCAGGGCCAACAGCGCCGAGCCGCCGGCATAGGCGGCCGATGTCGCGATGACCGGAACGAGTCGACCGGTGCTGAGTAATTCGCGGTAATAGCGCGATGTGAACGCGCCGAATGAACCGTCGAAATTGGTTTCCTGCACGCTCGATCGCAGGAGGTAAATCACCGGCGGCACAATCAGAATGCCGAGAATCAGGATCAGTAACAGCACCAGCGGTGAAAACTGGCGGACGCGCACCTGTGCGGCTGGCAATGACACAAGTGCCTCGGCCGGTTCGCGCAGCGCCGCGTCTGTCGTCATGCCGCGCTGCTCTGCCGTTCCGGAATCGTGAATTTCGGAATTGTGATGCCGCGCGGGTCATCATCGAAAACGATTTTCACGGGAGCATCGCAGCGCACGTCCTTCCAGTCCACGCCAACAATGTTGGTCAGCAGGCGCGGACCTTCGCGCAGTTCGACAATGGCGACCACATAGGGCAGATCGCGTTCGAATGCGGGATGGTACAGCCGGTGATAGACGACGAAACTGTAGATCCGCCCCTCGCCCGACACCTCATCCCATGTGAAATCCCCACTGAGACAATGGTGACATCGCGCCGATGGTGGAAACCAGAATTGGCCGCAGGCGCGGCAATGCTGCACCAGCAATTTGTGCTGCTTCGCGCTCTCCCAGTACGGAAGCGATTCGGCCGAGGCACGCGGCAGAGGTTTTCCGGGCAGCGCATCCGTCACGTGATTACGCCCGCTGCAGTATCAGCGTGGAGTGGCAGACCTGATTGCCGCCGTGGCCGGAGATCAGCGCAA
>JAGWSK010000454.1 GCA_028869355.1 Alphaproteobacteria bacterium
ATCCAGCCGAAAAATGGGGCGTGCCGCATGTCGATGGTGACCAGCAGCACCTTGTACAGCGAGAAGAACACCGGAATCTGAATCACCATCGGCAGGCAGCCGGAGACCGGGTTCACCTTCTCCTTCTGGTAAAGCTGCATCAGCGCCTGTTGCTGTTGCACCTTGTCATTTTTGAATCGCTCGCGCAGCCGCTCCATCTCCGGCTGGAGCTTCTTCATCTTGCTCATCGACCGGTAGGACGCATTGGCCAGCGGGAAGAACAGTGCCTTCACGAATACGGTGAAGATCAGAATGGCGATCCCGAAGTTCCCGACGAAGTGGTAGAGCAGGTCGATCGCCTGGAACATGGGCTTGGTGATGAATGCAAACCAGCCCCAGTCGATCGCCATGTCAAAGCGGTAGATGCCCAGCGTCTGCTGATACTGGTTCACCAGATTCACGATCTTGGCGCCGGCAAACAGGCGATACATCACCGACTGCGAGCCGTTCGGTGCAACGACTTGAGGCATCATCCGGAAATCGGATTGATAAGCTTTCGTGCCTTTGAAATCATAAGCCTTGTAGGTCGCGGTGAACTGCTCGTTTTGCGGCGGGACAACGGCCGCCATCCAGTATTTGTCGGTGATGCCGAGCCAGCCGCCCGTGCTATTGAACGTCTGCACGTCGTTGTTCTTGGCCAGATCGGCGTAAGTGGGATCTTTCAGAATCCCGCCAAGGACACCGACAAATCCTTCATGCACGACCCAGTAATGCGTGGTGTTGGGCAGGTTCTGCCGGTTCACAAGCCCGTAGGGATATAATGTCACCGGCGAGGTGCCGTGATTGTCGACCGAATCGACCACCGTGAACATGTAGTTCTGATCGACCGATATCCGGCGGGTGAAGGTCAGGCCGGCGCCATTGTCATAGGACAGCTCGATATCGTGTCCGGGCGAAAGTTTGTCGCCCTGGACCTGCTTCCACACCGTGTTGGGTCCGGGCACCGGCGCTTGCCCGGCGCTGTTCAACCAGCCGAATTCCGTAAAATAAGGATGCTCCGAGGCATCCGGAGACAGCAGCACGATCTCGGGGCTGTGGGGGTCCGTCGTCTCACGATATCGGCGCAGCTTCAGATCGTCGAAACGTCCGCCGGTCAGATTGATCGAGCCTTCCAGCGCCGGCGTATCGATCCCGACCCGCGCGCCCGCTGCCGGGGGCGTGCTGCCCGATAGATTCGGCGAGGGGACCGCAGATGCGACTGCACTTGATTTGGGCAATGCTGCCGACGGCGTTTGTTGCAGCGTCTGCGTCTGGGCTGGCCGCGCCGGCGGCTGCAGCGGTTTCGGAACGCCGGCCAGATATTGCCAGCCGAAAACCACGACCATCGAAAGGACGATGGCGATGAGCAGATTGCGTTGGTCGGACATTTTAAGGCTTTCCGATCTTATTGTGAGCGGGCGGCACCGGATCAATACCCGACCCGCCGCCAAGAAATGTGAACGGATGACAGCGCAACAGCCGGCGAGCCGCCAGCAACAGACCTTTGACCGGGCCATGCGTCTGCAGCGCTTCGAGTGCGTAGGCCGAACAGCTGGGATGAAAACGGCAGGCCGGCGGCAAAAGCGGTGAAATCAATCGCCGGTATCCCACAATCGGCGCCGAAAGCATGCGCAAGAAAATCGCGCGCGCCAGCGCATAAGCCTCAGATTGTGCAAGGACCGTCATCCTGGCCTTTCCCGGCTCTGCCGGTCCAACGCCGCGTGAAGAGCTGAAATGGCGGCACGGAGATCGTTTTCAAGCTCGGCGAAACCGCGTGTCAGCGTCTGCGTCCGGGCGATGAGTACATAATCATGGCCTTCGCGTCCTGAAACCGTCACCACGCGCTGGGCCAATGCTCGCAAACGGCGCTTGGCGCGATTGCGTTGTACGGCTCCGCCGACCCGGCGGCTGGCGGTGAACCCGACCCTTGCCAGGCCCGGTCCCACCTTCCCGGCAGGTGAAATGCAGGCTTCCACGGCCAGACTCAACAATCCATGCCGGCGGTCACCTCTTGCCCGCAGGAAGTCTGCGCGGCTCTTGATGGTGACGAGCTTTAAGGCGCGGAGATTTTCCTGGGGCTCCGCAAGTTCAGGCGGAGAGCCTTTTTCGGCCATGGGCGCGCCGCCGCGACAAAACCTGACGGCCTTTTTTGGTCGCCATCCGATGCCGGAAACCGTGTCGGCGCTTTCTGACAAGTCGGCTCGGTTGATATGTGCGCTTCACGGCAAATCTCCGGGCGAAAGTCGCGTTACCCGCCGAAGTGGCTACCGGGTCGGCGTGAAAAACGCGGGAAAACAGAAGCTGGAGCAATTCAGCCGATTGCTCCGGTCCCTGCCCAAGGGAGCCGTGCTTCTATGTTGGGGAAACCGGGTTGTCAACGGGAGCGGCC
>JAGWSK010000455.1 GCA_028869355.1 Alphaproteobacteria bacterium
CAAACCCGCAGGCTAGAGCGCATCATTCCCATCAACCATCCCTTTGGGGGAGGGTCGAAATCCCCCGCCGAAGCGGCGGAGCCGCGTAGCCCAGGACTTGATCCGGGGGATTTCGGGGAGGGGAGAGCGAACGCGTTGGCGCCGCCGGGTGCGGGGTGAGTCAATTTATGGACCTCTCCACCGCCCATCAGCTCACCGCCGAAGGCAAGGTTGCCGAAGCTACTGATTATCTTCGCCGGGCGGCTTCGACCGGGGATGGTAATGCGCTCGCGGCACTCGCCAAACATCTGCTGCTGCACCGGCCCGATCTGGCGCGTGAAGGGATTGGCGCAGCGGGCGCTGCCGCCAAAGCCGGCAATGGTGAAGCCGCGCATTTGCTCGCCGTCTTTATTGCTGCAGGTGTCGGCTTCAAAGCCGATTGGCAGGTGGCGCTGAACGCCTTGCTGCATTCCGTCGAACTCGGCTGGGCTCCCGCACAGCGCGAACTGCAGTTGCTGTCGGGGGACAACAGCACGGACTGGCGGCAACTTCGCGCAAGGGTCGACATCCCGGCCTGGTTGCGTTCGCCCCCGGCCAGGCCGCTCCTCGCTGCTCCGCGCATTTTCACAATCGCGAATTTTGCTTCGCCGGCGGTCTGCGATTGGCTGATCGCGCTTTCACGTCCGCATATGAAGCCCGCAATGACCTATGATCCCGCCGGCGGAGGTTCGCATTACGAGGCCAGCCGCACGAACAGTGCCTGTCATATCGTTCTGCCCCACAGCGATCTGGTTGTCGCATTCATTCGCTCCCGCATGGCAAATGGGACGGGCCTGAGCTTGAGGTGGTTCGAGATCACAACCTTCCTGCATTACCTGCCCGGCCAGACTTTCGCGCCCCATCACGATTATCTCGATGACAGCTTTCCCGGCTATGTCGGGGAAGTGGCCCACCATGGCCAGCGCATTTTGACATTCCTGATGTACCTCAACGACGATTTCGAAGGCGGAGAGACCGAATTTCCATTGGCCGGCATTCGCCACAAGGGCAGAAAGGGCGATGCGCTGTTTTTCTGGAACGTTCATTCCGACGGACGATTGGACCATCAGAGTCTACACGCTGGCCTGCCACCCACGCATGGCGAGAAGTGGCTGCTGTCGCAATGGGTCCGCAACAAACCGGTCTAGGCAGGAAGCTGTGATGGCGCCAAAACTCTCAGCCGTTGCCATTGCCGTGCTTTGCGCAACGCACGCATTTGCTGCGCAGCCGCAATTCGTCAGCACGGACGAAATGCTCGCCGCCTACGATCATGGCGATGACAATGCGCGCCAGCTCATCCTGCTTGGACTGACGCAGACCGAAGGGGGCATGGAGTTGGCCAATGCCGAATTGAAGGCGAGGGGACAGGCGCCGCTCTATTGCGCGCCGCCGCAGATGCTGACGGGCGAGCAGATTCTCGACATGCTGCGGCGGTATGACGGCAGTCATCCCGAAATCGGACCAGGTTCGTATGCTGTCGCAATCCTGAGAGCTGCCGAAGACGTCTTCCCCTGCCGGTGACAGGGACGGTTTTGCGTTCAAAAACAGCCGATTGCGCCCGAACCGAGAGCGCGTGCCATTATCCTGCCGCGCCGACCGCGCATGGCATATATTCGAAAAGCGCCGACGAGGCGCGCAAAGCCGGTATCACGGCGGAGTGAAACCATGGCACTGAAGCAGCTTCTGCTGGCCAATCTGTTTGTCTGTCTTGCCGTGCCGGCCTTTGCCGATGAAGGCATGTGGACGCCGGACAATTTTCCGTTCGACAAAGTGAATCAGAAATACAGCACGCATCTGGACCAGCAATGGCTGGACCATGTGCAGGCCAGCGCGGTCCGGCTTGCCGGTGGGTGCTCTGCCTCGGTCGTTTCATCCAACGGACTTGTGCTCACCAACCATCATTGCGTCGAAGGCTGCGTGCGCAATTTGTCCTCGCCGGACAGTGATTACGCCAAAGATGGGTTTTTTACTGACAGCATGAGCGATGAAAAACAGTGCCCCGGCATGCAGGCGGAAATCCTTGAGAAGATCACCGATGTCACGGGCAAACTGCGGGAGGCGACCAGCGGCAAGACCGGTGAAGCTTACGGGGACGCGCGTAATGCCGCGATCGCTGCCATCGAGAAAGATGCATGTGCGGGCCGCGAGCGGACGCACCGCTGCCAGGTGATCTCGTTCTATCGCGGAGGGAGCTACAGGCTCTACGACTACCGGAAATACACCGATGTGCGGCTGGCATTTGCAGTGGAATATGACGCGGCATTTTTCGGCGGCGATCCGGATAATTTCAATTTCCCGCGCTATGACCTCGATTTTTCGTTCCTGCGCCTTTACGACAATGGCGCCCCGGCCAAAACACCAAACCATCTGAAATGGAATCCTTCGGCGCCGAAAGCCGGCGATCCGGTCATTGTCGCGGGCAATCCTGGCGGAACCGACAGGCTCTTAACCGCAGCCCAGCTTGAGAGCCTGCGCGATTTCGTGCAGCCGCTGTCGCTGGTGCTGGGTTCCGAATTGCGCGGGCGCTGGACGCGCTTTGGCGAAGAAAGTCCCGAACATGCGCGGCTTGCCGAGCGCGAATTGTTTGGCCTGGAAAATGGCCTCAAGGCCCAGCGTGGCGAGCACGAGGCGCTGCTGCAGGCCGGCGTGATCGAAAGCCGGCGTGCGGCGGACGCAGAACTCAAGCGGCATGTCGATGCCGATCCCAAATTGCGCGCACGCGTCGGCGATCCGTGGAAGCAAATGGACGATGCGCAGCGGGCACGCGCAGCGCTTTACAAGCCTTTTTATCTGCTGGAAGCGCGCGCCGGCTATGGGTCGGCGCTGTATCGTTATGCGCGCACGCTGGTTCGCGCCGCGGAAGAAAAAGCCAAGCCGAACGGCGAAAGGCTGCGCGAATACACGGATGCGCGGTTGCCGCTGGTCGAAAAGGGCTTGCTCGACCGCATTCCAGTCGCCACCGACAGCGAAGAGCTGAAACTGGAGTTCTGGCTGACCAAGCTGCGTGAAGAACTGACGGCGGATGCGCCTGAAACGGCTCTCTATCTCGGTTCGGATTCGCCGCAGCAGCTTGCCGCCGCGCTGACGCGCTCGAAACTCGCCGACGCCAAACTTCGACGCAGCCTGTGGGACGGCGGTCTTGCGGCGATCAAGGGCAGCGATGATCCCATGATCCGTTTCGTCCTGCGCACCGATGGCGCGTCGCGCGCCATTCGCAGTAAATACGAGACGCAGGTGGACGACCCGACCGATGATGCCGGCGAACGTATCGCGAGTGCGCGCGTCGCGGTGTACGGCGAACAGGGCTATCCCGATGCGAATTTCTCGCTGCGCTTCAGCTACGGGACCATCAGGGGTTGGACCGAGGGTGATCGCAATATCGCACCCTTCACCACTTTCGCAGGGCTTTACCGCCGCGCGACCGGCGCGGATCCGTTCCGTCTGGCGCCCCGCTGGGTCGAGGACCGCGGCCGTATCGATCCGGACACCGTGTTCGATATGTCGTCCGACAATGACATCATCGGCGGCAATTCCGGATCACCGCTGCTCAATGCCAAAGGCGAAGTCATCGGCGCGATATTTGACGGCAATATCCACTCGCTCGGGGGCACCTATTTCTTCGATTCGCAGATGAATCGCGCCGTGTCGGTATCGACGGCGGCCATGACCGAGGCCTTGAATAAAGTATATGGTCAGCAGAGACTTGTCGCCGAGTTGATGTCGCCGTAAGTCTCTGAAGACGGCCTGCTCAGGGACGGACATGATGAAAATCGGTACGGCGTTATTGGCGGGTTTGGCGCTACTGGCCACCGTTCCTGCCGCGGCACAAACGCCCGCGAAACTTCCATATCCCGTGAAACTCGTGACGCTTGTCACCCATTCCACCCCCGGTGCCGGAAGCGACGTGGTGCTGCGCGAAATGATCAAGTACCTGGAACGCTATATCGACACGAAATTCATCGTGGAAAATGATGAGGGCGGATCGGGTGCAAAGGCGATGGCGCGCGTGGCCGGGGCCAAACCCGACGGTAGCATGTTATACGCCACAACGCCGACCTACATCCTGACGTCGTTACTCAGCAAACCGAGCAGGACCTACCGCGATCTGGAACCCCTGGTGAACACCTTCACCGATTCCGAAGTCGTCTACACGCGTGCCGATGCTCCGTATAAATCGCTGAACGATGTGATCGCGAAGGCGCGCGCGTCGCGCGGCCGCTGGGGTGTGTCCAATCCCGCATCGCTGGAGCGCGAATCTGCCGAGCAGCTCAAGACCAACGCGAAAGTCAACGCCGCCATCGTCAGCCATGACGGCGGTGGCGACATGATGATCAATGTGCTGAACGGCACGCTGGACATGGGGGTGGGTGAAATCGACGAGATCCGGGCGCAGCTCGAGGGGCGCAAGGTGCGGGTTCTCGCCACCTTCAACCCTAACCGGCTACCGGGATTCCCCACGGTGCCGACGGTAAGCGAGCTCGGCTATAAGGTTGTGGTTTCCAAATTTCGCGGGCTTGCCGGTCCGAAAGGCCTGCCGCCGTCACTGATCAAGACCTGGGAACAGGCGATCCAGAGAGTGCTCGCCGATCCCGAGTTCAAAAAGAGCTACGCCGAGGACGATCTGGTCGCCGATTACATTCCGCACGATCAATACGGCCCCTTCATCGAAAAGTTCGCGGCAGATTCGGGCAATTTCCTCAAGACCGCCGGCATGATCCGCTGATGAAAAAGGATCTCGCCGGCAGCGCGATCCTGCTCATTGTTGCCGCGCTCTACTATGCCGCCTCGACGCAAATCCTGTCGAGCACGCTTGAAGATCAGGTTGGCCCGCGGGCGTTGCCGTCGGTCATCGCCGCGCTGCTCGTCATGATTGCGCTGATCATCGGTATTCGGACAATTATCGCTGCACCCGTTCCTGTATCCGGCGAGAAGGATGCGGAAGCTCCATGGCCGCGCGCGCTGGGAATGTTGATGATCGGCGCCATGTACATCCCGGCTGCCGGCGTGCTCGGTTATTGGCCGGCACTGCTGCTGCTGTTGATCGCGGTGCCGCTGTATGAAGGAATGAAGCTGTCCTGGCGTGTGACCGCGGTGGCCCTCGGTGGCGCCACCTTCTTCTTGGTCTTGTTCAATTACATCCTCGGGGTTCAGCAGCCCGAAGGCATCCTGTTCTAGGGCGGCATGAAAATCAGGTCGAATCACAACAACTTCCTCTCCCCTTGGTGGGAGAGGGCAGCGCGCCCGCGCGTAGGCATTACGCGCGCAATGGCGCGCCGGGTGAGGGGGCGA
>JAGWSK010000456.1 GCA_028869355.1 Alphaproteobacteria bacterium
ACCCAAACCTGGCCCGGCGGATAGTGATTGAAGTCACGCGCCGGGATAGGTGGCTGAGCGCCGCCAAGGGCCCCACGCGCGCCCGCGACCGCTTTGCGGCGCTAACTTTTCAATCTGCCGCGGCGCAGCGCGCCGCGTGCAGGGAAATTGCCAGCGGCAATTTCCGCGCGTGGGAAGCGGCCAAGGAGGTCCTTACGGGTTTTCGGGGGGCGTGGTAAAAGCGCGTCGCGACAGTTCGAAGCGGGAGAAAGCGCCCCATGGCCCAATACAGACTCAAGGTGAACGGGACCGTTCACACCATTGAAGCGGATCCCGGCATGCCGCTGCTCTATGCGCTGCGCGACGACCTGAAAATGGACAATCCGCATTTCGGCTGCGGTCTGTCGCAATGCGGCGCGTGCACGGTGCATCTCGATGGTGTCGCCACGCGCTCCTGCGTGACCGAGATGTCGAAAGTGGGCAACCGCGAAGTCACCACGCTGACCGGCCTTGGCACGCCCGAACATCCGCACCCGCTGCAGACGGCCTATGTCGAGGAAGAGGTGCCGCAATGCGGTTATTGCCTGAACGGCTGGATCATGACCGCGGCGGCGTTCCTCAAAACAAAGAAACATCCGACCGAGGATGAAATCCGGGACGCGCTGGCCGGGCTGAAATGCCGTTGCGGCACGCATACCGGGATTGTGCGCGCAGTAAAGCGCGCGGCCGAAAAGATGGCGTGAGGAGATAAAAATGCACGCACCCACGAAAATTGAACTCTCCCGCCGCGAATTGATGGGCACCGCCGGCGCGCTGGTCTTTGCGTTTTCGGTCTCCGATCCCGGCACCGTGGCGGCGCAACAGGTCATGGCGGCGCCCGAGGGCGGCGCCAATTCGGCGCTGGATCCGACCGAGCTGGATTCCTGGCTGGCAATTGCGCCGGACGGCAAGGTCACGGTGTTCTTCGGCAAGATGGACGGCGGCCAGGGAACCGATCTCGCCATGGCGATGATTGTGGCCGAGGAAATGGATGTGCCGCTGAAGGATGTCGACGTGGTCGAGGGCGATACCGCCCGCACGGTGAATCAGGGCGGCGCGTCGGGCAGCACAGGCGTGCGCTTTGCCGGTTCGGCGTTGCGCGTCGCCGGCGCCGAAGCGCGCCGCGTGCTGGTGATGAAAGCCGCGGAGAAGCTGGGCGTGGATGCATCGCAGCTTACCGTTACTGATGGCGTGGTCTCGGTGGCCGGCGATCCGGCGCGCAAAATCTCCTACGCCGAACTGATCGGCGGAGGCCATTTCCATTCGAAGATCGGCTGGAACAAACAATATGGCAATCCGCTGGCGCTGACTTCGCCGGCCAGGCCCAAAACGCACGACCAGTACAAAATCGTAGGTACGACGCAGCCGCGGTTGGACGTGAAAGGCAAGGTGTTCGGCACCAAACCCTGGGTTCAGGACATCCGCGTTGAGGGCATGCTGCACGGCCGCATGGTTCGTCCGCCGGTCGCCGGCGCGTCGGTGGCTTCGGTGGATGAATCGTCGATCGCGAAAATCCCGGGCGTGCAGATTGTGCGCAAGGGCGATTTCATCGGCGTGGTCGCACCGCGCGAATGGAACGCAATCAGGGCGGCGCGAACGCTGAAGGTGAACTGGACACGGACACCTGATCCGTTCCCGGATCAGGCGAAGATCTATGATCACATCCGCCAGTCGCCGGTGACCAAAAGCGACAAGACCGAAGAAGGCCAGGTGGATGCCGCCTTTGCGGGAGCCGCGCGTGTGGTGGAGGCCGAGTATGAATGGCCGTTCCAGTCGCATGCCAGCATGGGCCCCGCCTGTGCGCTGGCCGATGTGCGCGCCGACGGCGTCACAGTATGGACCGGAACGCAGAAGCCGCATTTCGCGGCGCAAGGTGTCGCCGGCGTGCTCGGCGTGCCGGTGGAGAAAGTTCGCGCGATCTGGGTGGCCGGTCCGGGCTCCTATGGCCGCAACGATGCCGGCGACGCGACGATGGATGCCGCGGTGCTGAGCCAAGCCGTGGGCAAACCGGTGCGCGTGCAATATATGCGCAACGAAGGCCATGGCTGGGATCCGAAAGCACCCGCCTCCGTGCACCGCGGGCGCGCGGCGCTGGACAAGGACGGCAATGTGCTGGCGCTGGAATTCTGGTCGCGCGGATTCTCGCGGCTGGAGACCAATTCCACCGAGGCCGATCCGGGTGACACGCTGGCCGGCATGCTTCTCGGTCACAAGGGCAAACGCACGCCGGCGTTCAACCTGCCGGAAAATGCCTACACATTTTCCAACAAGCGGCTCGGATGGGAGACCATTGCGGCGCTGCTGCCGGGCGCTTCGCCGTTGCGCACTTCGCATATGCGCGATCCGCTGGGGCCGCAGATCACCTTCGCCAGCGAATCCTTCATGGATGAAGTGGCCTATGCCGTGGGGGCCGATCCGGTGGAATTCCGCCTGAAATACCTCACCGAGCCACGCGACCGGGCGGCGATCCAGGCGGCGGCCGAGAAAGCCGGCTGGCAGCCCGGAAAGGCTGGCACGCGGCGCACCCAGCGCGGCAATATCGTCACCGGGCGCGGCGTGGCCTATCAGCAGCGCGGCGGCACGATCGTCGCCATCATCGCCGATGCCGAAGTGAACACCCGCACCGGCGAGATTCGCGTGCCGCGCGTGGTGGTGGCGCATGACTGCGGTTTGATCGTCAACCCCGGCGGACTGCGCCATGTCGTGGAATGCAATGTCGTGCAGGGTCTGTCGCGCACCATTCACGAGGAGGTGAAGTTCGACCATCGCAACGTCACCAGCGTCGATTGGCTGACCTATCCGATCGTCGACATTGGCGAGGCGCCGCGGGTCATCGATGTGGTGCTGCTGAACCACCCGGAAGCAATCTCAACCGGTGCAGGAGAAGCGACAATGCGCCCGCTGGCTGCGGCGGTGAACAACGCGATCTTCGAGGCGACCGGCACAAGATTGCGCCGCGCGCCGCTGAACGCCGCGCGGATCAAGGCGTCTACCGTGTAAGCAATTTCGTTGCTTTCGAGAGCACTAAATCCCGGGGCGCCCTGCCCCGGGATTTTTTATTGCGCGGATTGCGGTGTGCTCTCAACCAAATGCCCTACGATTTTTTAATGTGCGGCCAATGGTTTCCTGTGCACTCTCAGTAAAATGATGTGGCGCCATGGGAACGACTTGCCCGCGAATCGGCGATAATGCGGGTGATCGCGAATGGCGATCAGGCATTGGGCTGCGGGGCAACAGTCATGGATGCAGTGCTGTGAAAGCCGTCATTGATGGATCCGGAAACGGAGTTGAAATCGTCCTGCAGGACGACGCGCGCGAGTTGGAGCGCCTGACGATCCTGGAATTCGAGCAGTGGGTGCGTGGTCTCACGGACCTGGCGCGGGAAGCGCGGGCGGAGACGACGCGACGCGCGAGGCTGTCGCAACTGCCGATGAAGCGCTGAACGCGCTTCATCGCTGGAGCGGTGCGGAGACATCTCCGCACGCAGCGAGGCGTTGTGCGAGATAGCGCTTTTCGTCCGGGTTACGCGCGGCAGCAAGCGCATCACCGAAATGCGCGCGTGCCGCATCGCGGTGGCCGAGCCGCAACTCGAAATCAGCGCGCGCCGCGGCATAAAACGGATAGCGCGCCAGGCGCTCGCTTCCGCCGATCGCATCCAACGCCATCAGTCCGCGTTCCGGTCCCTCGCTCTGGCCGACGGCAATTGCCCGGTTCAGCGCAACCACCGGCGACGGCTGAATCTGCATCAGCATGTCGTACAGCGACACCACCTGCCGCCAGTCGGTTGCCTCCGTACTCGGAGCATTGGCGTGGGCGGCGGCGATTGCCGCTTCGACATGATATTGCGACAGCTCCGTTCCCGAGGCGGAATGTTCGAGCAGCCGAAGGCCCTCGGCGATCAGATCGCGGTCCCATTGCGATCGGTCCTGGTCTGAAAGCGGTTGGAGATTCCCGGAATGGTCTTTGCGTGACGGTATCCGCGCAGCATTAAGGCACATCAGTGCGGCGAGCGCGAAGGAGGCAGGCGCCGCGCCGTTCGGATGCGCAAGGACCTCGCGGATGAGCCGGATGGCCTCGCGGCAGAGTTCGGTGCGCATGGCGGTTTCGGCGCAGGCGCCGTGATAGCCTTCGTTGAACAGGAGATAGAGCGCGCGCTGGACCGCCGGCAGACGGGTCGCGAACTCGCTCGCCGAATTGACCTCGAACAGCATTCCGGAGGCGGCGAGGATTTTTTTTGCGCGCGCGATTCGCTTTTCCACGGCGGCGTGGCCGCTGACAAAGGCACCCGCCACTTCATCGACGCCGAACCCGCAAAGGATGTTGAGGATGAGCGCGACCTGCGATTCTTCCGAAATCGCCGGAGCGCAGCAGGAAAACATCATGCGCAGGAGATCATCGCGAATGGCGTTGGCGCCGAAATGTTCGTTCACCGTCGGCGCGACGGTCCATTCGCTGCGCAACAGCCGGTCGAGCTCAGGCGCAAAGTTTCGCGCCGTGCGCTCCCGGCGGATGGCATCCAGCGCGCGGTTCTTTGCCGCTGCCATCAGCCACGCCGGAGGATTCTCCGGCAAGCCATCGACCTTCCAGATTTCCGACGCACGGCAGAAAGCGTCCTGCACGACATCTTCCGCCAGCTTCAGATTGTGCATGCCGAAGATGCGGGTCAGCACTGCGACCATCCGGCCATGCTGGCGCCGGAACAGATGATCGATAGTCGCCGCTGACCCGCCGCCGTCCATTACATATTCATCTGCATGATGGGACGCACTTCAACGTCCCCGCCGCGTTCGAGGATCGGGCAGCCTTTGGCGAGTTCGGCCGCTTCGGCAATGTCTTTCGCGCGAATCAACGTGAACCCGCCGACGACGTCCTTGGCCTCGGCGAATGGGCCATCCGTGACCGAACGGTTGCCGGCCTTGACCAGCTTACCGCTTTGCTCCAGCGGCTGGCCGCGATCCACCATATGGCCTTTTTCGCCCAGTTCCTTCATCCAGGCGACCCATTTTTGCATGATCTGTTGCGACTGCTCCGGCGAAGAAGGCCTTTGGCCGCCGCGGTAGAGATAGGCAAATTCAGCCATGTCAGTAACTCCCTTGTTGCGGTCTATAGACGTTTGGGTGGCGGCAAACCGGACACTGTCTTTGTGAAATTTCCCAACTATGCGTGAGTGGCGGCGGGCAGGTGAAGGGTGACGGTGGTGCCCTTGCCGGGCGTGCTGTCGATGGCGACATAACCGCCCGCCTGGCGCGCCAGCGACTGCACCTGGGCAAGACCAAGCCCGGTGCCCTTTTCGCCCTTGGTGGTGAAAAACGGCTCAAAGGCCCGGCGCACGATATCCGGCGGCATGCCCCTGCCCGTGTCCTTCACCGAGATGGCGGCGTGCGCAGCGTCGATTTGTCCGTCTCCGGATCGTTTCGCGGTTTCGATCATGATCCGGCCGCCTTCGGGCATGGCGTCGCGCGCGTTGACCGCCAGATTGAGGACGGCATTTTCAAGCTGATTTGGATCGCAGAACACCGGCGGACAATCCGGCGCCAGAACGGTCTGCAACTCGATCCCGCGGCCGGTTGCGTAACGCAGGATGTCGGCCATGGAGCCGACGACGGTGTTGGTATCGATCACCTGTTGGGTGATCGGGCGACGCCGTGAAAAGGCGAGCAGGCGGGATGTGAGGCCCGTGGCGCGGTTCACCCCCTGATCGATTCCTTCCAGCAGGCGGGTGGTTTCGGGTTGGTTTTCCGGCAGCCGCCGGCGCAACAGGCGTGTGCCGCCGCTTACCACCGCAAGCATATTGTTGAAGTCGTGCGCGATGCCACCCGCCAACTGGCCAAGCGTCTCCATTTTCTGCGCTTGCGCCAGAGTGGACCGGGTTTCTTCCAGATCTGCGCGCGCATGTTCGCGGTCGCGCACAGCAATCAGGATCAGCAGCGCGCCGGCAAACATAATCACCAGCGTCAGGCCGACGCCGCCTTCCGCCACCAGACGAATCTGACCCTGATCGGACGCCAATTGCTGCAGCCGGGTTTGCAGCAAGCGATTTTCCGAATCCACCACCGCATCGAGTTGCGCGGCAACATCGCGCATGGTGTTCAATCCGACTGCGGCATCCATCAGACGCCTTGCCGCGTCCAAACCTCCATGCTGAGTCAGATTCAGCGTTTGATTCAGCAGCGCCACACGGCGGTTGACTTCGGGAGCGATCTCAAGAACGCGCCGGTGCTGCTCAGGATTCGCCGCACTCAACCGCTCCAACATGGCCAGCAATTCTGGCGCGGCCTTCATCCCGTTGCCGTATGCATCATCGAGATAGCGTTGCTCGCCGGTGACGATGTATCCGCGCTCGGAACTTTCGGCCTCGCGCAGGCTGCGTTCGATGCCGTGCGCGACGGCGATCACGGAATAGGCATGGACGACGAGATCGCGCTCTTCGCCCAGAGCCGGCGCGACATAAAGCATTTGGTAAAAATTCAGTCCGACCAGCGCCAGACAGCCTGCAACAACCAGGATGATGCCGGCCCACAATGCCTTTGGAAGCAAACGCGATCTTCCCGTCAACGAGCCGCCACCCCGCCCGGAACTTAGCGCGTCTGCACCAGCGGAGAAAACGTCAAATGCCGATGGAACCAATCGACCCATCTCGCGTATCCGGTCCTTAGCGCACGCTTTAGGCAGCAAGAGGGGGAAAGTGCGGCGAAAATTTACCATTTTTGCCCGCCAGCCAGTGATCCGCTTAATGTGTACCGGATTGTTTGGCGCGCTGCCGATCACCTGCGTTGCAAGGGCACGGACTTTGGCTGCGGACTCAATCGAAAACCTTCGGCGCCTGTCGATCGAACAGCTCGCGAATCTGCACGTCACCTCGGTGTCGAAAGTGCGCGAATCGCCACGCGATGCCCTGCGGCAGAGCTTTTGAAGCGTGAAGCAGGCGCGGACATTGGCGCTTACCATGCTGGCGCTGTGGCCGGTCTGCGGCACTGCCGCCGACAGCGGATCGCTGGAAGGCGCAATCAAGGCCACTTTCCTCTCCAGGTTTGCCGGGTTTGTGCAGTGGCCGGCGGGTTCGGCGGAGAACGGACCTTTCGTGCTGTGCGCGGTCGGGGATGACGCGGTCACAGCATTGATGGACCGCGCCGCAGCGGGCCAACGTGCTCAGCGCCGCCCCATCGTGGTTCGGCATCTGCAGCAGGTCTCTCCCGCGGATGGCTGTAATACCGCCTATCTTGCCGGTTCAGCCGTTCAATCGGCCGGCGCAGCGGCGGCGGCCTTGCGCGGAAGCGCCGTGCTGACCGTGACCGACGGCGAAAATCATCCAGATGTCCCTGCGGTCATCAAATTCGTCATCGCAGACGGCCGCGTGCGCTTTGACGTCGATGACGCCGAGGCGGCCGGCGCCCACTTGGTGATCAGTTCCCGGCTGCTGGATCTCGCGCGCAATGTGAGGAAGCGGCCATGAGTGTGCTGACCATCTTCTCACGCATCCGGTTGTTGCGCTGGTGGGCACCGGCCGCAGTGGTGCTGCTGATTGCGGTCGGCGTGCTGGGCATCCTGTACGAGGAGAATTTGTACCGGTCGGAGAAGATTCAGGAGGCGATTGTCCAGGCGAACATTTTCGGTTCCAGCGTGGCGGCGTCGCTGGTGTTCAACGACTCTGCGGCGGCGCAAGGATATGTCAATGCGCTCGAGACCAACCCGGAAATCGAGGCGGTCGAGGTCTATGAATCATCCGGGATGCCGGTTGCGGGCTTCGTTCGCGCGGGCGCGAATCGGCCGCCCGGACTGGCGCCGGCTCCGGGCGTTGTTGCCGGCCCGGCGCGCATCACTGTCGCCGAGAGAGTCATACGCAATGGCATGACGCAGGGCACCATCTATATCAGTGTACTGATGGATCCGTTCGGGCGCCGTTTGGTGCGTTTTGGCGGGATCGTGTTGCTCGCCATTATGGCGCTGCTGGTCCTCGGAGTCTCGTCGGTGGCGCAGAGGGCACTGCGGAGAGCCAATGAGCGGCTGTCGACGCAAGGCGCCGAACTCGCCGACACCAACCGGCGGCTTCAGCTCGAAATGGCCGAACGGGCGGTTGCGGAAGAGTCGCTGCGGCAGAGTCAGAAGATGGAAGCGATCGGGCAACTCTCCGGAGGCATCGCCCATGACCTCAACAATCTCCTCGCAATCATGCAGGGAAATCTGCAGCTTGCGCGCAAACGCCTGGCGCAGGGCAAGGCGGATATTCAGCGCTACCTCGATGGCGCCCTGGATGCGATCACGCGTGCCGCATCGGTAACGCACCGGGTCCTTGCGTTCTCGCGCCGGCAGCCGCTATCGCCGCGCTCGGTGAATCTCAATGCGCTATTGGCCGACATGGCCGATCTCCTGCGCCATTCGGTCGGCGAACGCATCGAAATCGAGATGCATTGCGACGGGAAGTGGCCGGTATGGTGCGACGCGAATCAGATGGAGACGGTGATCATCAATCTCGCGCTCAACGCGCGTGACGCCATGCCGGATGGCGGAACGCTGACCATCTCAACATCCGATCGCTATGTGCCATCGTCACCGGACGTGGCAGGTGGCGAATATGTCGAACTGCGCATTGCCGACACGGGGGTTGGCATGACCGAAGACGTGCGCGAGCGCGCCGTCGATCCTTTCTTCACCACCAAGCCCCAGGGGCGCGGCATAGGGCTTGGGCTCAGCATGGTTTTCGGCTATGTCCGGCAGTCGAACGGAAGCTTGCGAATCGACAGCGAGCCGGGCATGGGAACCGTGATCACGATCATGATGCCACGCTATGCGGCGCAGGCTTCAGCGGTGAATGCATGAGCGGCGCGGCAGGCATACCGGCTGACAGCCCGGCGATCCTCGTGGTGGAAGACGAGGTGATGCTGCTGATGGTGGTCGCGGAAACCTTGCGCGACGCCGGCTTTACCGTGCTCGAAGCGAGCAATGGAACAATGGCACTTCAGGCGCTGAAGGAGCATCCGGAAATCGCCCTGATGATTTCCGATATCAAGATGCCGGGCATGAGCGGTTATGAAGTGGCGCAAGAGGGACTGACGATGCGGCCGGACCTGAAGGTCGTGCTGATGACCGGATACACGCAGGATCCGATGCCGGCGCGCTTCGCTGAAGCCAATGTGCAGGTGCTTCACAAGCCGTTCAATTTCGACCTGCTGCCCGAGCTCGCGAAGGGGATCCTGGGTAGTTGATCCGGCGAATGCGCAAATTTGATTGAGACGGGATTCCCACTGTTGTGCGCACGCGCCGTGAACTGATGACCGCCGCCAGGCATTGCATTTTGTGGACCACTGTTTCTCATCCGCAGGAGGCGATGTCATGGATCGGCGCATGCTTGCCGCGGAGGCTCAGGGGCCCGCTTTCCTCGGGCCCTCAACACTGCGCTTTGCGCTGACATTCTCGCGCGGGAACGGCACGATAATCGCCGACCGGTTCGATTCCGGCTGAGTCGGACGGCGGAATTGCAGCGGATATCCGGCTGCGATCCATGCCTTCAGGCCACCGTGCAGCGGGCGAATCTTCTTGAAGCCGGCTTTTTGCAACAGCCGCGCGGCCGTCAATTCCAGGCGCAGATTGGCAGCGGACGTGGCAGCGGGCGTATAGATCACGATCTCCGCGCTGCGGGGGAGTTGCCTGACCGCCGCCGTAATGCCGTACCGGCTGACTGGCAATGCGCCGGGAATTGAACCTTCCGCCAACGGTTGCTTTCGTGCGCCGAACTCGAGAATAACCGGACCGCCACCGCTGTGGGCCATCTCCAACAACTGCTCGGCCGAGACGCGGGCGGCGCACAGTTGGCGGATCAGCACGCGCCGGCGCAGCCAACGGATAAATACGTAGACCGCGATCAGCGCGACGACAATGATCGCCGCGATCAGCCCGAACTGCGCGAAATAGATCAGCATCGTGGCGATGGCTTTATGAAAGACGCGGCCAAGCACCAGCGGCAAACCGAGATAGATGGTTGAGCCGACGGCATCGAACACCAGGAAGCGCGCCAATCTCAGGCGCGTCACGCCTGAGAAAACAATAGTGGCGAGTGCGATTCCGGGAAGGAATTTGACCATCAGCAGCGCCCACGGGCCAATTCTGGCAAACCGGGACTCGGTGCGCTCCACGCAATTTTCAGGCGAGAACGACATCCGGCAGGCCACGCGCATGATGCTGGGCCCCAGCCGTGCGCCGGCGAAGTACCAGATGGTATCGGCGAACATGGCTGCCGCAACGGCGGCGATCAGCACCAATGGCGCGGTTACGGACGTCAGAGTGAACGCACTCGCCAGCATCAGCACAGGATAGGACGGAACGGGCAATCCGCTATCTTCGAGCAGCACACTGACGCACACCGCCAGCACACCATATTGATGGATCAATTGAATAATCTGCTGCATGCTGCGCCGCGGTCCGGTGACACGCGATCACGCCCCCGTGATATGCGTGTTGGTTGGTTCCCAACACGCTAACTCTTAACGGTGCCATGTGTTTCCCATGAGGAAGCCCCCGCGCCGACATAAACCGTCACGGCAGACGGTCCGGAGCTTGGCAATAAGCTCCGGGGGGCCGGCGTCACATGGCGCGCGGATCGGGAACGGCCATGATTTCGACCGAGGCTTCCGGAATCTGTAAGTGTGGATGAGAGCTGAACATCTTCGCCGCCGCATCATGTGATTCGGCTTCGAGGATGAGGTACCAGTTTAGATCATTGCGGATATCGGCAATGCCGCCTGAGGTCACGCGCTTGGTCTTTCCCAGCGGCGCGCCGCGGTCGACGATGTACTTGCCGTTGTCGGCCATCCATTTTTGCCACGCCCCCATCATTTCCTGGGACATTGCCTGACGCTTGTCTTCCGGCGTTGACTTTACCCACTCGTCAATCACCCGTGCGGGAATGGCGAACAGCGCAAAATAGCGATTCATGGCGGCTTTCCTTTTGGAAAGAGAAGCGAGGAGCGAGGAACTGACGAGCGAGATTACCTCTTTTCGCGCCTTCAGGGGAGGTCGCGGTGGCATTCGGCGTCTCTCGTCCTCGCTCCTATTTTCTCGCTCCTCGCGCACGTGATCGTTTCCCGGGCCCGATTCTGCTAATTTGGCGCGATGAGCACGGTGAACCAAATCCTTTCTGAACGACCCGAGCTGATTGCGCTGGCGGTATTCATCTTCGCCTTTGCCGGCGTGCGCGCGCTCACCAGACGGCAAACCTTGCAACGAATCCTGATCGGTACGCTGTTCTTTCTCGGCTTCACCTGGATCATGTTTCAGTCCCGGCAGGTTCCCTATGCCGTGCCGCGAATTCCGCGTGATCCCCTGTCCGGATTCCTTGGCGATGGCCTGAAGACAATCTGGTGGTTCTGGGCGGCATCCCTGTGTTCAGATGCACTGCGCCTGTTTGCGGCGCGCGGGCACACGCCGCTGTCACGCTATCGCCTGACGCAGGATTTGAGCGTCGCTGCAATATATCTCTGCGCGCTGATCGGGCTGGCGACATTCGTTCTCAACCTACCCCTGCAGGGGCTGCTGGTCACTTCCGGCGCGGTTGCGGTGGCGCTCGGTCTGGCGGTGCAAAGCGCGCTCGGCGATGTGTTCTACGGCATCATGCTCACCCTCGGGAAACCCTATCAACTCGGCGATTGGATCACCCTCGACAACGGCGCCGAGGGTACGGTGGTGGAGATGAATTGGCGCGCTACCCATCTCCTGACGGACCGTCAGGATGTCGCGATCGTGCCGAACAGCGTCATTGCCAAAGCGCGGATCGTCAATTCGAGCTTTCCGTCGCGCACCCATGGCACAGTCATTCGGCTGCCGCTGGCGCCGCACACATCACCGGAATTGGCAGCCCGTGTGCTGTCGGACTCGGCGCTCGCCTGCCGGCAGGTTCTGATGCAGCCACCACCCTGCGCAGTGATCAAGAGCATGAGCGCGGAAGCGACGACATTCGAAGTGACGTTTTACACGTCCGAAGTGGCGCTGGCCGGCGCGGCACAGACTGCGGTCTATGAAAATATCTATCGGGCATTGCGGATTGCCGGAATTGCGCTCGGCAATGCGAATGCACTTTCCCTGCCGGCCGGGGGCGGACCTCCGCCCACGAGCACAGCGCTGCGCCTGGCCGATAGCGTGCCGATAATGGCCGATCTCCGCGCCGAACAACGGGCAGAACTGGCGAACGCCTTGAAGCCGGAGGAATACGAACCAGGACAGACGCTGGTGGAGCAAGGAACGCAAGTGCCGGCGCTACTGCTGGTCGCCGCGGGTGTGCTCTCGGTGCGGCGGCGCTCGGGCGACCGCGTGGACGAACTGGACCGCATTGGTCCGGGGGGATGTTTCGGCAGCCGGGAATTGCGCCAGGCTGTGTCTGCTACGGCGTCGCTGACAGCACTGACCAAAGCCACCGTGTTCCGGCTCGAGAAGCCGGTATTCGCGAACCTGATGCAGACGGAGCAGAGCAGTTCGGCTGACAAGGCGATTGCCGAGACTACGCGCGACTGGTTCACGAGACAGGTCGGGCGGGTCTAAATGCCGTCAATGGGCGGAAGCAAGGGCATTCCGGTTTTCAGCCTCACCGCGCTGCTGCTGCTCTTGACAGCAGCGGCGACCGCGCAGGATTTGCCGGCAGACATTGCCAAATGCGCGGCGATAACCGACTCTCGTGAACGGCTCGCCTGCTATGATGCAGTAGCGCAGCGTCCGGCGCCGAAACCCGAATTGGGCCGCGAGCAATTACCGAAACCGGAAAATCCGGCAGCCACTGAACAGGCGGACTCGCTGACCGCAGCAGTCAGCAGTGTTTCGCTGATGCCCACCGGGCGGCTTGTGCTCGCGCTCGACAATGGTCAGGTGTGGCAGCAAATCGATGGAGACGGCGCCCGCTTTACACCGCAGGGCAAAGTCGAGGGCGTGGCAGTGACGATTTCGCGCGGCTTGTTCGGCAGCTACAATCTGCAATTCGCCGGACACAACACACTGTACAAAGTCCGCAGGGTGAAGTGAGCGAGCCGCGGCAGGCGCCCCTCGGTGCGGGTCCGGCTGGACCACCCGTCGTCGATATCCGCTCAACGGCCCGCGCGCAGATGCAGCAGAACGCCGCAGACCGCGTGTTTGCCCGATGCGCGTGGCGGCTGCTTCCCTTTCTCGGACTCCTGTATCTCGCCAACTACCTCGACCGGTTCAATGCGGGATTCGCGGCGCTGACGATGAATCGCGATCTGGGTTTCAGCGCGAGTGTTTTCGGGTTTGGCGGCGGTATTCTCTTCGCCGGATATCTGCTGTTCCAGATTCCCGCCAACGCCGTGCTGTTGCGGCTTGGCACGCGCCGATGGATGTTCTGCATCCTGACGGTGTGGGGATTGATTTCGGCAGCCACGGGATTCATCCATAACGCAAGCGAGTTCTACATCCTGCGTTTTCTCCTCGGGCTGGCAGAGGCCGGCCTGTTTCCGGGGATCATGTTTTATCTCGGGCTGTGGTTTCCCAAACAGTATCGGGTGCGCTTTTCGGCAATGTTCGTCTGCGCCATTCCGCTGTCGGGTGTGGTGGGGGGCCCGGTGTCGGCGGCGATCCTCGCCACGAATGGATTGGCCTGGCTGCATGGCTGGCAATTGCTGTTTCTGCTCGAAGGGCTGCCGGCGACGCTGCTGGGAGTCTTGGTGCTGAAATTTCTGCCGGATGACCCGAACACGGCCAGTTGGCTGAGCTCCGATGAACGAGACATGATCCGCTCGCGGCTGATGAGCGAAGCACGTGTTGAACAACAGCCGCTCGGGGAAGCGTTTCGCGACGCGAAGATCATCGTGGTGTCGCTGGCCGCTTTCGCGGCGGGATCGGCGCTCTACGCCACCGGGCTCTGGTTGCCGCAGATTGTCAACGCCATGGGATTTTCCATCACCGGTACGGGCATGGTGGTGGCGCTGGTCTATGCCGTCGCGATGGTGATCATCGTGGGCTGGGGTTATTCCTGCGACCGTTCCGGGGAACGTATCCGGCATGTGGCATCTGCCTGGCTGTTCGCGGCCGTGGGGTTCGCGCTGGCGAGCATTGCGCAGAGCAACGCGGTGGCACTGGCGGGACTCGTGCTTGCGGCAGGGTTCATCCCGGCGGCGATTGCGCCGCTTTTCACGCTGCCAGCCAGCTTCCTTCGCGGTCCGGCGGAAGCCGGAGGCATCAGCGCGATCAACACCATCGTATCGCTGGGGGGATTTGTCGGACCGTACATTATTGGTGTGCTCAAGGACCGTAGCGGGAATTATTCATCCGGAATGGCGCTTCTGGCGGCTGAGCTGGTGATCGCCTCGGCGATGGTGCTGGTGCTGGCGCACGGGATCGGGCGGATGCAGGCCATTCCCGCAGCCGGTACGGCGAGTACGGACGTTTAAAATCTCACAGCGACGCAATCTGTTCGAGATAGCGGAAGATTTCGGTGTAGTCGGAATCGGGGCCGAGTTCGCGCATCGTGGACTGCCAGATGGCGCGTACCGCCTCGCCCACCGTCATCGGTGAGCCGAGCGAGCGCGCCTCTTCGAGGCACAGCCGCACGTCCTTGTGCATCAATCCGGTGGCGAAACCATAGGCGAATCGGCGGGTGAGAATCGCCTGGGGGAATTTGGTTTCGGTGGCCGAACTGCGTCCAGTGCTTGCATTGATCACTTCGATCATCAGTTCCGGATCGAGTCCCGCTTTCATGCCCATCAAGACCGCTTCGGAGGCAACGGCCAGCGATGTCGCGGATAGCAAATTATTGGCGAGCTTCATCACCTGCGCCATGCCGGGCCGTTCACCGATGACGAACAACCTTCCGAAATTCGCCAGCAGCGGACGGACGCGTTCCAGCGCCGCAGGATCGCCCGATGCCATGACGGCAAGCGTACCTTTGTTGGCGCCGGCCACGCCACCGGAGACCGGCGCATCGACGATGGCAATCTGGTTCTGCGCCAGCGTTTCAGAAATCACCAAAGTTGTCGGCCGGCCGGTGGTGGAAAGATCGACCAGGATTTTGGCGCGCTCACCATTGATTATGCCGTGTGCGCCGATAGCTTCGCCGCGAACATCTTCCGGTTCGGGCAGGCTGAAGAAAACAATCTCGGCATGATCGGCCACTTCGCGCGAAGAACTGGCTTTCGTCGCACCGCGCGCGATGAGCGGCGCCACGGCTTCATCGCGGATGTCGTAAACGGTGAGCGCGTGACCGGCATCGATGAGGCGCCTGACCATGGGCGCGCCCATTTTGCCGGTACCGATAAAGCCGAGATTCTCAGTCATCTGTGCCCCCCTTCCGGCCGCCCATGCCCCGAACCGCGCGGCGCGCGCCCCGCTCGGGCATAGCCCTCGCGGTTTCCGCGCTACAAAAGGTCCACCGGACCTTTTGTTTAACGCGCTCCAATCCCCCACAAGGGGGGA
>JAGWSK010000457.1 GCA_028869355.1 Alphaproteobacteria bacterium
CCGGCCATCCGGCTGGAGACCGCGCCGGTAAGTTAGTGTGCACGCACTGTCAGCAAACCCGCCATAAAACGCACCCCTCACCCGCGCCAGCCGCCTTCGCCAAGGCTTCGGCGGCCGGGTTTAGCACCTGCTCGCCCGCCGGAGCTTCATGCGAAGGCGGGTGCGCGCGTAACTGCGTTACGCGCGGGCGCGCCGCCGCTCGGGCTGCAAATCGCCTCTGGTGATTTGCGACGCACTCGACCCACAAGGGTAGAGGTGATGTTTAGAATTCGGGTTTGTCGGTGTGGGGAATGGATGCGCTCTGACCGGCAAAATAGGAGAACGGATTCTCCGCGCAGCTCGCCTCGATCATGGGACCCGCGACGGTCGATGACGACACCGGGCTGAACGGAACGTTGTTCTCGGCGCGTCCGGGTTCGACACGGCGATAACGCTCGACCGCCTCCCACGGCATGGTGAAGGCGCCGGGATCCTCGACATGGATCCGTACCTCCAGCCGGTTGCCGCCATCGGTCATTCTGAAATGTTCGATGACGTGCAGTTTGTCCGTATGCGGCGTAGCGTAACTGTCGACCGGGGCCTGCGTCGTGATCCCGATGGTATCGACGATGAGTTCGTTGTTTTCGTAATGCCCGATCGATTCCCCCGACCATGACGGCTTCACATTCTGCGAATGTTTGCCGGTGAGATAGATGTGCCGGACATCGTGATCGCCCTGCCACACCATCAGCACTTCGCGCGGCGACTGGATGAAGAAGATCGGGTGAATGACATGCAGGTCGAATTGCGGCACTCCGACCGGCAGGCAACTTGCGCCGCGGCCCAGGACCTCGCCACTCCGCGCAAGTTCGTTGTGCTTGCGCAGTTCTTCGCGCGCCCAGGGCTGCAGGATGGGACTGTTGAGGTCGGCGAGCGCCGGTGTCGGCTGCTGGCCGGTGCGGCGGAAGTCGTCATTGGTCACGCGCGGACGGGCCGGATCCTGGCGCACCGGGCCGGCGCCCGATGGCGGCGCCTGGAATTCGTTGTAGAGCGCAATCCAGCCGACTGCGGGATTGGGGGCGAATTGCGGCATGTCTTGTGACGCGGCTTGCGCCGCACTCACGACGATGGAAACCGCGGCTGAAAGCAGGCAACGCGACAACAGGGACATCGACGATCTCCGTTCCGGCGCTGGTTCGACGATAGCACGGATAGGGTGGGGGCGGCACACAAGGTGTTCCCGCAGTGACGTGGGCGGCCGAAGGAAAATTTCTCAACTTGCGGCACAACTTTAGAGCGAGCAGACTGACAGCTGGAAAAGGGGGGGCGGCCATGGATGGGATCATCCAACCGGCTTCGCGCATACAACTTGCGACTTCGACAGGCCGTGGCCGCTCGGCGTCTTCAGGTCCGCTGCGCAGCGCGCGTGGACAGAAATTCCGTGTACGGTAAAAGTGACATGAATCGCTGCGTGACGATTTGCAGCGATCATGGCCGGGGGACGGCGCAACCAATCAGTAAAGGGAGTTGGACGATCAATTAAACAATCAGTGCCGCCGCGGCACGCAAGGGGGACCACATGAATCCGGCGACGACGCGGTTTGCATCCCTGGTGATTCAGAATCTGACCGGGAAGCATGCTACCCAGGAATATGGCGCGGGCGGCGGCCCGCGTGGCGCCGCCGCTTACGACATCCTGGAATCGGATGAGGGGCGCATCATCGGTCTGACCCTGGTGAAGAACTGGTAGGATTAAGGGCCGTAGTGGCCGGGCGGCCTGTGGGGTAAGATCAGGCGCCTTTGCCTGTGGGGTAAGATCAGGCGCCTTTGCCGAGTGCGGGTTGGATGCGCGTTGCTGCCCTTTGTGTCGCCTGTGCGATGATTCCATCGACAGCGGCGGCGCAATCCTCGTGGCAGGAATACGCCTATCCGGAACAGCAATTTGCGATTTCATTTCCAGGCGAGCCATCGATACAGAAGCTGCCGGTGAAGACGGTCCAGGGTGTCACCGCCCCGGAGACGCTGTACACCGTGCGGCATGACCGCGAATTGTTTCAGGTCGCGGTTCTCGATTTATCGCATGCGGATTTCGACCGCAGCCGGATTGTCGCCGACATCGTCGCCGACGTTGCAAAAAGAGCACAAGTAAAGTTCACGACCCCGGCGCGCGTTCAGGGGACGTTCGGCGTCTATCTCACAATGGTGAGCCGGGCGGGCAATCATTCGGTCGGCGCGGTGTTTCTTGCCAACAACCGGCTCTACGAAGTCGAAGGCACCGTTCCTGCCACCAATGAGGATGCGCTTTCGGGTGAGATGGCGCGCTTTGAACAGTCGCTGCGGTTCATGGGCAGCGCTGCCGGCCGCGTGTTCCGGCGCGCGCCTGCGGACGACCCTCTGCTGTTCTTCGGCGACCGGCTGTTTGGGCGATCCCACTTTCCGGGCACAGTCCAGTGATTTTTACGGGAATGGAGAACCGGGCCTACCTCCGCGTCGCAGGTTGGATATTATCGATGGCATACCGCATAAATGGGCGGCGTAGTTAACGACGGTTTTGGGGGGGCC
>JAGWSK010000046.1 GCA_028869355.1 Alphaproteobacteria bacterium
GCGACGCGGGCCTTTGCGGCATCGCAGTTTCCGGCAGCAGCCGTGGCGGCGGCGCCTCGCGCAAGCGTGCAGGATCGCATCCGGATCGGCTACCTCTCGGCCAATTTCCACAACCATGCGGTCGCGCGGCAGATGGCGGGTGTGTTTGAGCGTCACGACCGGTTCCGCTTTGCTATCACTGCGTTTTCGCTTGGCGCAGATGACGGCGGTGATCTGCGCAAGAGATTGACTCCGGCATTCGACGAATTTCTCGATGTGCGAGCTTTCGACGATGAACGGATCGCGCAGGAAATCCGGCGGCGCGAGATTGATCTTATCGTCGATTTGATGGGCTTCACCGAGAACAGCCGGCCGGGGATCGCGGCGCGCCGCCCGGCGCCCGTCCAGGCCGGATTTCTTGGCTATCCCGGCACGTCCGGCGCGGATTTCATCGACTATCTGATTGCCGATCCGGCCGTCATTCCGCCGGGAAGCGATGCCTGCTATTCGGAGAAAATCATCCGTTTGCCGCATTGCTATCTGCCGCAGGATGATTCTCGCGTGGTTTCCGATATTCAGGTTTCGCGCGCCGCCGCCGGATTGCCGGAACAGGGCATAGTCTTTTGTTGCTTCAATCACAGCTACAAGATCGCACCGGAGATTTTCGACGTCTGGATGCGCCTGCTTGGCAATATTCCGGGAAGCGTGTTGTGGCTGAACAACACCCATCCTGCCGCGCAACGCAATTTGCTCGAGGAAGCGCGAGCGCGGGATGTCGCGGCTGAACGCATTTTTTTTGCGCCCTTCGTGGCGTCAGATGCGGAGCATCTGGCGCGGCTGCGGGCCGCCGATCTGTTCCTCGATACGCCGGGCTACAACGCGCACGCGACCGCGAGCGACGCTCTGCTTGCCGGCTTGCCGGTTCTGACGATCATCGGGGACCGGTTCGCCACGCGTGTTGGGGCGAGTCTTTTGCGCGCGATTGGAATCGAGGAACTGGTTGCGAGCGATTTGCGCCAATATGAAGAGCTTGCCCTGGAACTCGCGCGCGAACCGTCCCGGCTTGCTGCACTACGTCGCAAAATTGTGGGGAACGCGCGCGCACAGCCACTGTTCGATACGGCAGGATTCACGCGCCATCTCGAGACCGCATACCAGATGATGGTCGAGCGCAGCCGGCGCGGACTTGAACCGGCGAGCTTTTCGGTCGGTCCAGGCGCATGACGCAGGAGCTGCTCGAGAATGCGGGCCGGTTGCGCCGCGCGGGCAAACACGCAGAAGCCGCGGCGATCTACGGCGAGTTGCTGCAACAAAACCCGGCAGATTTCGAGGCGCTGCGCGACTTTGGCATATTGGCCTATCAGTTGGGCCAAATTGAAAATGCCGAACGTCTGATCGGTGAGGCGGCGAAACTGCGCCCGGGAGCGGCCGAGCTTTCCTACAATCACGCCTGCCTGCTGCAAAAACTGAACCGGCTGGAAGAAGCACTCGCCGCGTTCGACCGGGCGCTCGCAATGCGGCCGAATTACCTCGAAGCGCTGGTCAATCGCGGGGCGGTTCTGGGCGCGCTTAATCGTGGCGACGAGGCACTGGCCAACGCCAGCCGGGTGATCGCGCTCAAACCTGATCTTGCCGAAGCCTGGCACAACCGTGCCGCGGCTCTGCAGGCTGTCGGTCGAAAGGAAGAGGCGCTATCCGATTGGGAGCGCGCGGTCGCGCTGAAGCCGTCGCACGCTGTGGCGTGGAAGAGCCACGCCATTGTTCTGCAACAGATCGGGCGCCTCGATGAAGCGCTGATGTCTTTGCGCAAATGCTGCGAACTCATGCCGAAGGACGCAGAAGCGCAGGGCCGGGTGGCCGATTTGCTGATGTCCATGGGCCGGTATGCGGAGGCAGCCGCTGCCTATGAAGGTTTTCTCACCCTGGCGCCCAATCAGGCGGGAGGTTGGCACGCAAGGGCATTTGTTCTGCAGATTCTGCATCGGCGGGAAGAGGCGCTCGCCTGCTTTGACCGGGCGCTGCAGCTTGAGCCGAAGAATGATGCAATACGCACGGGCCGCGCCAACATCCTGTTCGAGCTCGAACGCTGGGAAGATGCCGCGCGCGATTACGAAGTTCTGCTCGCGGCTGAATCGCCGCCCGCCTGGCTGCGCGGGTATCTCGCGATCTGCCGGTTGCATTGCTGCGACTGGCGGCGACTGGAATCGGACCGTGCGTTTATCGCAGCGGCGATCAAGCGTGGAGAATTTGTGATCGATCCGATCGGGATCGCTTCGATCTCCGATTCAACGCACGAGCAGTTCGAATGTGCGCGTATCTGGGCGCGCGATCGCTGCCCGGCTGTTCCGCCGCAGTGGACCGGCGAAGTCTATACGCATGACCGGATTCGCATTGCCTATCTGTCATCGGACTTTCGTGCGCATGCCACGGCATTTCTCATGGCCGGCATTTTCGAAAAGCATGATCGCGCCCGCTTCGACGTCACGGCAATTTCCTGGTCCACGGACGATCACAGTGCGACTCGCGAAAGGCTGAAGCGCGCATTCGACCGATTTGTCGAAGTGGGCGACAGGAGCGATCACGATGCAGCGCGGATCATCCGCGATCTTGAGATCGATATCGCGATTGATCTCAAGGGCTATACCAATGAGAGCCGGCCGGCGATTCTCGCGCATCGTCCCGCGCCGGTACAGGTGCAATATCTCGGGTTTCCCGGCACAATGGCGGCGGATTTCATCGACTATCTGATTGCCGATCCGGTTCTGATTCCGCCGGCCGATCACAGTCATTATGCGGAGAAAATTGTAAGTCTCCCCGGCAGCTATCAATGCAATGACGATACGCGGGAAATTCCGGCCCGGGCGCCCACGCGCTATGAACTCGGGCTTCCGCCGGGTTTTGTGTTTTGTTGCTTCAACTCAAATCACAAGATTCTGCCGGAAGTTTTTGCCATCTGGATGCGGCTGCTGAATGCGGTGAGCGGAAGTGTGCTGTGGCTGCTGGAAGACAATGCCTCCGCGGCGCAAAACTTGCGCGCAGCGGCTGAGGCGCATGGCGTCGAACCGGAGCGGCTGGTGTTTGCGAAGCA
>JAGWSK010000458.1 GCA_028869355.1 Alphaproteobacteria bacterium
CCTGCGCGAAACGCTTCTCCTTCGCTTTGGAGCCAAACTTCTGCGACACCTTCCCGTTCTTCATCACAATCGATTGTGATGAAGAACGGGAAGGTGTCGCAGAAGTTTGGCTCCAAAGCGAAGGAGAAGCGTTTCGCGCAGGAGGACCGGCGAGGACATCGTAGCGAATACAGGAAGCCGGTCGGCAAGGGCCTGCGCCTCGGCCCCAACAGGAAAAATCGCTATGTCCTGCGTATCGGCGAGAAGCCAAAGAGCTGAGAGCGGACCAGCCTTCGTGCGACACGTCCGGTAAGGTCCGCCCTGGCTTGCTTTGGCAGCAAACAAGTGCGACCTCTCCACCGTTGCTCTGGCAATCAATGCATGTGGACCAACTTCATCGGCCTTGTATCGCTGCAACTGGCCATGTTTGTCGCTGCCTCGCTGTGGTGGGGCGTCGCGTGGCGCTCCGTGAGCGGCACGCTGTGGCGAAGCGCGGCCCTCGGTCTGCCTCTTGGACTGATTTTCGACGTCGTGATTGGCCGCTTCAGTTTCGTGTTCACATATGAGCCGTTCGTCCCCACCTGGATGTTTTACCTTTTGAACGGGCTCTTCTCATATGGCCTGGCGGTTGCGACGGTATCGCTCATTCCCGAAAAGCTGCCCCAGCATTCATCCCGGAAAAACCTGCAGTATACGCTGCCGATCGCCGCGCTATGCCTCATCCTGATGCTGCGGCCCTTTATGCTTCCCGATCTTGTCGCATTATTTGTTCGCGGGGCGCTTGTGCTCGCGATCGCCGAAAGCGCTGCAATATGGTGCCGCATCCAGGGGCCTTTCACGCTCGCGGCTAAAGGGCACTTGTCGCCTCTGGTCCGGCTTTGGGTTTTCAGCGTTATTCTGGGGTTGGTTTATGAAACTGCGAATGCAGTGTTCCCGGTTTGGCGATGGCGGCCGCTCGACGGGATCAGTTATCTGTTTCACGAAACGATAATGATTCTCGCAGGCTATTTTGTACTCGCATACGCGATCGTCATATTCATTCACATAACGAGCACCAAATGGTCTGATTTGCGCTTCAGGGCGTATTGGCAATAATCGTCTGCGCCAGGCCGATGAACTGCAGCAGGTTGGCGAGAAAAATCGCGGCTGTGAGCTGCTTCGGGAATGGCCACACATTTGTGGAATCGACCAGGTCATAAAACTCGTTGACCTGACTCGCCACCGACAATTCACTCGATACGTCGCCTCCGCCGGTATTTTCAAGATCGCTCATCGCCCGCTGCCAGATACGCGCGATGGGTTGCTCAAGTTCAGCGAGAACTCCCCTCTTTGCGGAGGAGAGTGCATTTCTTGCGCTCAGCAGTGGCGCAATCGCCAGCACCGGAAGAAAGATAGCGGCCACCAGCGTAATGCCCCAGGCAACCGGTGTCCGCTCGATCTGGAGATAGCCAAAATGCATTGTCACGAATATCGCCAAAGCAACCGACGCTGAATAAATCCAGAAAAACACAATCATGACTCCAACGGGCGCCAATCCGCTGCATCTGTCGGGATGATACGGCCGCAGAACCAATGGAGATCGCAGAAGCCGGCTGAGCATCAGCGATGCATATCCCAGGATGAACAGACTGCGCGTTCCCCAAAATGCCATGATGCCGATCATCAAGCTCATCGCGATGCCGGCATAGCCGTAACCCGCATAGCCCCACCAATTCACCGCATTCGAATGTTCGCCTATGACAATGAAGGTGCCCGCGGCAGGAATGGCAAAAAGCGCGCTGACAATCAGACCCTGCCGGCCATAGGCCCGCTCCCGATACTTTTCATATGTGCGTGCAATGTCGGACGATCTCATGACGCCGTCGCCGTGCAGCTTCATCACAGCCTGGGGCAACTCCGTTATGGCATACATCCAGACTGCGGCGCCGGCGGCCAGTAGTACCGCGAACAGAAAATGCGTGCGGTCATTCATATAAGCCAGCGCGTAGGGTCCGCTGAGCTTCTGGAATGCAACGAAGTGGTTGAGCTCGCGGTCAATCAAGGGAACGTGGATCTGCAGCGGAAAAATTTGCAGTGCCAATTGCCCGGCTGCTTCTCTTTTGATCAGTGTTCCCTGCAACAGGCACAGAATAAAGGGCAATCCCCAGTAGGCGCTGAATGTGAGAACGCCGGCTTGCCATGGGTTTATGCCGATGGCGGGAATGAGTTTCCGCAGTATTCCTTTAAGCCACGGCCCTACCGTTCCGGGATCAGGCGTTGAGTCAGAAAGCGTGGCTGCCACAGATTCCTCCGGACGTCACCCGTCAGGTCACGGCAACGCAACTGGAGGAGTCTACACGCTGTGACGGCGTCTGTTGAGTGCCGCCGTGCACCGCACATATCATCGATCTGCGCTGATGAATGCGCAAAAATATTTACGTATTTTTGTTTCCGCTCTCTCAGGGCGCGGGCGGCGCCACGCCGCCGCTCACCGGCGGCAGGGGTGGACGGTAGACCGACAGCTGCTTCGTGCTTTTGTCCAGGTGCGCATACAGCGGCACCCGCGGCCTTGTGACATTCGCCAGTTGCTGAATCGTCGGCCGTCCCTCAAACACGCCCGCCAACGAGATGTCAGCCGGCGTTTCGATCGCGATTTCATAGGGCGCAGTCGGCCGCTCAGCCATTTTCCATCCGGGTTGCCACTGGCTGTCGGCCACACTGTAGATGACCGGTGCGTTCTCATCTGCAACCGACGTAAGTCGATCCGCGCCGCCGTTCTCATCTCCCGCATTTCGCCATAGCAGCCATGGCGCGCCATTGATGGTGAGCGTCTGTTGAACGCACCAGTTCGGGCTGTTGCCGGCGGAGAGTTGCGCCGTCAACATCCCCGTCACTGCCAGCACCTGCGCCATTTGCTGATTCAGGATCACCTGACCGTTGCGCATCACCGGCATCATCGCGAAGCACGCCGCAATGTGTTCGCCTGCGGTCTTTTGCGCGTTCGCGGACAGTGCGCTCATCGCGGCAAACGCAAGATCGGTGCGCGCCTCGGGATAGGTCGCACGGAATTCCACGTTCCAGCCGCCGAGCCGTGTCATCCATATGCCTTCCCGGCTTGCGCCGTTAGCCCGGTAGATGATGTGCCGCCAGTCGAGATCCGACATGAATGTCTGTTGGTCGGCATCGGTGAGCGGCGTGGCATTAGGAATGCGTTGCACAATCGAAGCCTTGCCGGTCTCGAATTCCTGATCCGCCGAAGTCTGATTTCCGCGCAGCGCGATGTAGAAGGTGATGGTGCCGCTCTCGAGGCTCGTATAGCCGCAACTGACATCGGTGCCGAACGGGTTGTAAATCTGCAAGGTGATCCTGACGAAAACATCAACCTTGAGTAGACATTCCAGCCGCGACTGCGGATTCACCGCCGTCTGATCATTGGCGACTTGCCAGATGGTTTTGGGCGGCAGCTCACGACCCGTCCGAAACGCTTGCGGAAAAGTCTGGGCGGTTTGCTGCGCCACCGCTCCCGAAGCCCAAATCGTCAAAACGCCGGCCATGAAAGCACAAGTAAATTTCCAGCGCATCAGCGTCTCCCCGGCATTGCTGCTTGGGTAATGTTTTACGCCGTCGCAGATGCTTCGCGCCGGCTTACCAGTTCTTGACCAGCGTAATCCCGATAATCCGGCCTGTATTTGGTTTGGTTATGTCGTAAGCCGCAATGTTTCGGCCGCTCTGGGTCGCTCCGTATTCAAAGGGCGAATGCTTGTTGAGCAAGTCCTGGATCGTGAGCTGGATCGTGATGTTTTTGAGATATGTAATCGCCGGAATGTCGCCGGTATTATAGCCCAGCGACAGGTCAAACGTAATCCAGTCCGGCTCGTAACTGGTGTAGTTGCTGATCGCACATGGAAAAGTTCCTCCGCCCACCGTTCCGCCTGCCACGGCGCACTGGAAGTTCACATTGGTCGGGATGACGTAAGGCGCGAAGAAATGCGACTGGAAATTCATGAACCCGGTCACACTGTAGGGACCATTGCTCCAGCCCAGGCGCGCCCGGTAGATCAGCCTGGGGAGGGTTTCGACGCCCGTCTGCGCAAGGCCTCCGGCCGGCGTAATTGTCTGATGGAACGTATCTATAACCGCGCCGCCGCCCACCGTTTCCACGAATTTGTGCAGGTAATAAGTGCCGGTGATGCCGGTATTCCAGGCGCCAAAGTCGCCGAGATCGATATCGTAACTGGCATTCCAGTCGAAACCGTCGACGTGCAGGTATCCGGAGTTGACGGTGCCTCCATCGTTGATCCAGTAAATGTCTGTCAGTACACTGATGCTTGCCTGACTGCTGCGATCGTTGAGTGCCGCGGCGGCCATGGCTTCGAAGGGCGCGCATAAAGCGGGATTGGCGTTGGCAGAAACCGGGCAACCGAGATCGCTCGGCAGGATGATGTGGAACCGTTGCGTGGGATCGGTCAGCGTCTGACTGCTGGTCGCATTGAACCCCTGTAGAAAATTGTTGACTTTGACGCTGTAAAATGTCGTTTGCAGATCAAAACCGCGGAACAAATCGATCTGCGGAGCGAGTTCGAATCCGATGCTGTAGTTGGTGGATTTCTCCGGCGCGAGGAACGTGCCGCCTTCGCGCGTTGCCGCCTGCCCGGTTGCTGCATTGACGAAACTGCGCAATTGCGGGTGCGGGCCGCCGCCCCAAACCAGACCACCGGGCAAAGAGTTGCAGGTGAATCCGGCGGCGAACAAGCCCGCCGCGGCACTGCCCGGGTTCGGTGCGCTGCCGGCACAGGTCAGCGGGATTTGCCCGAGGCCGGGGACATTGAAATCCATGTCGTTGTCGCTGAGGACGGTCGAATATTCCCCGGCATTGGCGAAGCGGAACGACGTTCCCCAACTGCCGCGGACTGTTGCCCCGACAAGTTCGTCGATCAGCCAGGTGAACGCGACTTTGGGATTGTCGGTCCCGCCTTTCAGCGTGCCGTTATAGCTGTCGTGCCGGAACGAGCCTTCCACGTCGAGCTTGCGAAGCAGCGGCAGATTCAGGTTATCGCCGAATATCGGAATGTCGACTTGCGCGAATCCGGCCCAGACATTGTAGGGTTCGGGATCGATCAGCGGCGTCAGGGGTGAACCTGCCGGCCCAGTCTCATTGTTTGCCGTAAACCCGACGACATCGTCGGATTCGTATGAGCCGCCGATCGCGGCCTTGATCTGTCCCGCAGGTACATCGAACAGCGGTCCATCAAACCGCGCGCCGCGCTCGTTAAGCAGGATGTTGTCACCGACATACCGCGTGCCGCCGATATAGGCGATGGTTTGCGGCGAATTGCACTGAAAGGCGAGCGGATCGCAGAAAAGATTCAAATAGGGAATGCCGGCTGGCTTGGTGACGCCTCCCACCGTGCTGCCGAGCGCGACGTTGACCGCATTATCGTTGACCGCGAACTGCACATACTTGTTGGCCTCGGAGCTGCGGGAATAATAAACCTGGCCCGTCCAACTGAACGGCAGATCCAGATTCAGGCCGACTTCGTAACGATATGATATCTCGTACGCAGCCTCGTGCGTTCCATACTCATGCCCCAGATCGTAAGAAACCTGAAGATTGTTGGGCGCGCCGGTGGGGTAATAGGGATTTGTTGTCGGTACGGCGAAGGTTGTAATGTCATTCGTCAGCCCCTGGCCGTAATCGGGCGTGAGCAAGTTCGTGATACGACGAACGCTGTCGAACCCGGTGGCAAAAAACGAAATTCCGGGAAATATCGTCTGATCAAAGGTCGCAACAAACGTATTCTTCTGCTCGGCGGCCAGTTCCCAACCTTGCTTCAACGGATCGAGTTCATTGGTGCCGAAATTGGCGGCATTGGCCGTCAATGTTGCCCAGTTCAATGTTGCGCCACTGCCGGGCGCGGTCGGCCCCAGTCCATTGTTGACCGGATTAAAATTGCCCCCGGTACCATGCGGGATCGCCCAGCAGTTTGTGCAATTGGTCCCGACGGATGTGGATGGTTTGCCGACTGAGATCGTGCCGGGCAACGAGGAGCCGATTGGAATCTGATTCGGCAGTCCCCATGGCGTGTAATTGACCGTGTAATTGGAATGCGCCGTGCCCGGAACATGTTCATCGTTGATAAATTCGTAGGTCAGGGTGATATCACCGCCATCCCAGGTCCGCCCGAACAGCTGGGAGGCCTGGATTTCCTGCCCGGCTTTGTCGGGTTGCTGGTAGTGGACCATGGTGATGGCGCCGTCGAATCCGCGCTTGAGCACCACGTTGACCACTCCAGCAATGGCGTCGGAGCCGTAGGTGGCTGATGCGCCATCGGCGAGAATGTCCACGCGGTCGAGTGCCAGTGCCGGGATAATCGAGGGATCAATCGAGCACAGGCCGTCCGACTGCGGCGGAAAGCGTATGCCGTCCACCATGAGCAGCGAGCGCGGTCCGGTCGTGTCGAGACCGCGGATATTGACGCGCGTCTCGCGCTCTTGTTGTCCCGGAGAGTTGACCGCGGAAGGACCGGGGGCGACATTGGCCGCGGGTACGGTACGGAAGAGATCGCCGATCGTGACGTTTCCTGTCTGCGTGAAATCCTGCACGCCCAGATTGGTCACCGGAACGCCAACGGCAGCCGTGCCATGGATCAGCGAGCCGGTAATCAGCACC
>JAGWSK010000459.1 GCA_028869355.1 Alphaproteobacteria bacterium
GACCAGGGTAATGTCGGCCACGGCCGGGTTGCCAACATAGATGGTCTTGGCCGGCCGGCTCAGGGTAACGGTCTTGACATTGTCCAGGGGAACATCGATTTCGCCCGCGAACGACGGGAGTGGAATGAATGCGGCTACCGCGGCAAAACGAACCAGACGCCTGGACAAGCAAACCATGCCGGATACTCCGATGGTGAGGGTGCAAATTTAGTCTGCCTTCCGTAAAAGAAGCTTGAAGCAATCAAATCGGATTGCACCAACCAGCAGAACAACCTTGATGCCTGCCCGCGTGCGAGGGTGCCTATCCCAATCAATCGCGGAATTCACCGGAAAGTACTTGCACCAGGAGCCGGCCATCGGCGCCTTATTGGCACGGCGCGTCTGCGTTTCGGGACTCATTCCCAACGGCTGGTAATTGCATTCTATTCAATTGTCCTAATTGCATTGAGTCACAAGGGAAATTCCCCGGTCCCGCCGGCCCGCAGGGAGGCCGCGATTCACCCCTCATTAAGCGCTGACCCCCTAGCTTTGCACCACGACGCGTGATGGATCGCGCGGCGCTTAGGGCATCCAAAGGAGAATCCCATGTCCAATTTCGTTACTCGTTTTGTCAAAGACGATTCCGGCGCGACCGCGATTGAATATGGTCTGATCGCGGGGTTGATTTCTGTGGTGATCATCTCTGCGGTGAGCGCCGTCGGCACCAACCTGTCGGGCAAGTTCAACACCATCGCGACGGCCTTGAAATAAGGCGTTCACGAGGAAGGAAACCGATATGAAAAACCTGCTTTCGCGTTTCGTTAAAGACCGGTCGGGCGCAACCGCCATTGAATATGGCCTGATCGCCGGGCTGATCGCGGTCGTGATCATCGGTGCGATCACCACCGTCGGCACCAACCTGTCGGGTAAGTTCAACACCATCGCGACTGCGTTGGGATAACGGGTGCCTGAGCCGCATGGACGGCCGTACACGGCATCCGTGTCATCAAGGACGCCGGAACGGCCGCCCAAGGGCGGCCGTTGGTTTTAGGGAATTGCGATGATGATTTCGATTTTTCTTCTCGGATTCTTTCCCGCGCTGCTGTTGGCGGCAGCCGCCTATGATCTTTGCACCTACACCATTCCCAATCTGCTTCCCCTCGCACTTCTCTGCGTGTTTGTGGTTTACATGATGGTTTCGTTCGCAGCGGGTGCTCCCGTACCGTTACGCAGCGTGGCAATGCACGCCGGCGCGGCCACCCTTGCGCTGGGTGCAGGCGTCGCATTGTTTGCCAAAGGCTGGATCGGCGGGGGAGACGCGAAACTTTTTGCTGCGGTCTGCCTCTGGCTTGGTTTCGGAGCCATGGCGGAATACACCATGGCGGCATCGCTGGCCGGCGGTGCTCTAACCGTGCTGCTGTTGCTTTTTCGGCGATTGCCGGTGGCGGCCTTTGTCAGGGTACCCTGGGTGCTGAGGCTCGCGGACCCCGAAGCCGGAGTTCCGTATGGCGTTGCCCTGGCGGTCGCCGCCGTGATGGTCCTGCCGTACACAGATTTGTTCCGTCTAGCCGGAACTCACTAGGGCAATTCAGTCAGTATACTGAATCAGCTATTTACCGGGGTCGTCCGCCGGCAGCGCAAAGCCTTTGGCATAGACCAGGTCGATTTCGCACCGTTTTGCGTAGGCGGTTGCCGCGGCAAGCGCGGTATCGAAGGATGAATACAGCGCCTTGGTCACCACCGCGATGGATGCCGCCGCCTCTTTGACCACATAGCCGGTGGGCATGTTCTCGACCATCAGCCAGTCCTCGTCTTCCGGCGGATCCTGGTCTGGACCGAGGTAGTGAAGTTGAGACAAGCCGATTGCTCCAACCAATTTCAAATTGGATGCAAATTAGCGGCGAATGCTTTCACAATAGTAAATGCCCGCAAAAATACACGGGGTTCGCAAGCCTGACGACAATTATTGGAAACAGGGCCGCTGTGCCTGTTTCACGCACCGTTCCGTGCGAGCAGGACAATTCCGGCCGGGCGATTGTGCGAGGGGTCGGGTTAGCGCTCTGACGCCGCCAGCCGCCTTTTGGCGAAAATTATGTTGTGCAGCGGTGTCCAGTAGAGTTGTCCGACCGTCTTGAGCTCCCGCATCTCGTCTGGATCAATGCCAAGCACCAAATCCTGCCGGTCAGTTTCGCTCGGCTCGTAAAGGGTACCCGCCAGCCGATCCCATAGCGTCACCGCCAATCCCAAATTCTTCCCGTAATGGTCCGGTTTCGCGCTGTGGTGGATCTGGTGGAGCGCCGGGCTGTAGAAAATTTCACGGATGCCTCGCGGATACATCACCCAGACGTGGCTGTGGGCAAGATTGCTGGCCAGCACTGTCTGCCACAAGAACAGCAGCAGATTTATGCCGGCGATACGCAATTCGGACACCGGGCCGCCGTAAAGGTACAGATAAACGGACGCCGGCAGGCCAACGCATAAGGCAACAAACTGCATTTTGAGCAGTTCCGCGATGGGATGCACACGGAACACCGTCACCGGTGTCAGAACTTCCGCCGAATGATGCACCTTGTGCAGCTCCCACAGGAGCGGGGAGCGATGTTGCTGAAGATGGAAGTAGAAGTTGCCGAAATCCGCCGCAAGGAAGCTGGTCACGGTGAACATTACCATCGCGGCAGTACCGGGCACGCGCGGCGAAGCGGGGCCGAACACATGAGCAAGCGCGGCGGCGCCGCCATGCGTAAGCGCCCCGGCGGTGGTCACGGCTGCACCGAGCATCAGAGCGAAGACAAAGTGGTTGAGAAAAACAAACTGGTAATCGGTGATCGCGGATGGGTGGAAGAATATGCGCGGATTGAATACCTCGCGAATCGCTGCGGACAGCACGCCATTACCCGATCCCGCGAGCCGGCGTCTGCAGGCGAGCACTGCGACGATGGCCGTGCACATAAGGTACAGCCAGTAGAAGCGGCTTTGCGGCATGAAAAGCGCAGTTGCCGGCTGAAAAAAAATTGACACCAGGCTCGCGACCATTCTCACTCCGCGCCTTCGGTCCTCAACAATTAGCGCAAGCTGGTTGCCATCAGGTTTAGACACCGTGTTCGTCCCGGCGAGGGCCGATAACGCGCTACTTCGGAAGACGAATCGCAGAATCGATTCTCCGCCAGGTGAATGCCAACGGGAATCGAATAAATTTCGCTCCCTGTACAGACTTGTACCGATCGGATTAATCCATTCCCAACCAGTTTTGTGCTGTTCTTCCCCCAGCTTATGGAGTGGCCGGAATGAACATCGCCCGGTTGGCAGTTTTGAGTGTTGCAGTCGTGGCCGCCGGAGGTGCGGCGCTGCTGGTTCGGGGCGGAATGAATTCTGCAAACCAGGCGCGCAAAGTCGTGCCGGTTCAAACCACCGCGGCCGAAGACGTGCTGGTCGCCGGCGCCAATATCGAACCGGGAAAAATTCTCGATCCAGCCTCGGTGCGTTGGCAAGCCTGGCCGAAGTCTGCGATTGAGGCCTCGTTCATCATAAAAAGCAAACAGCCGGACAGCGCCAAGGCAGTCGCCGGGTTCATCGTCCGGGCGCCTCTGGTAGACGGCCAGCCCATCACCGATTCCAATATCGTTCACGCGAACACCACCGGATTCATGGCTGCGACTCTGGGGCCCGGCATGCGCGCGATCAGCATTCCGGTAACGGTCGATACCGATGCCGGTGGATTCATCCTGCCCAACGACCGCGTCGATGTCCTGCTGACCCGCGACATGGGCAGCGCCGGTACCAGGAATTTTCAAAGCGAGACGCTGCTCAAGGACGTGCGTGTGCTGGCCATCGATCAAGTAATCCAGCAGGAGAAGGACAAACAGGCGGTGGTTGGAAAAACCGCGACGCTGGAATTGACCCCAAAGCAGACGGAAGAAATGGCGCAGGCGGTATCGACGGGGGTGATATCGCTTGCGCTGCACAGTCTCGGCGATAGCGAAGGCGTGCCGATAACGGCGGCGCTGGTGAACTCCCCGCGCGTTGTAGCGGCGCGAGCGGCCGTGGCCCAAACCCCTGCCATCAGGGTCTATAAGGCCGGTGTGCTCCAGGCTGGCACCGGAGGCGGTGGAGGCGGCGGAGGAGGCCCGGGGGCGGGCGGCCAGGCAGGATTGACCGGCCTCGCCTCGCTACAGACCGGGTTTTGATCGCCATGGTGAAACAATACCCGAAATTTCTTGTCGCAGCCGGCGTCGCGATGATCTCTGCCGCTGCCCTGGCGCAGCCTGCGCCGGCTCCGGCACCCGTACCGGCTGGGGAGTCGCGCATTATCCACATCACGCGGAATTCCGCGAATCCGATGCAGCGCGTGGTGCTCGC
>JAGWSK010000460.1 GCA_028869355.1 Alphaproteobacteria bacterium
GATGCCCCGGCTCGAATTTGTCGCGCATGACGATTCTGGCGCATTGCTGCATGTCCGGGGGAGAATCAGATATTTCCAGCATGGCAAAGGGTGATGCCGCCTTCTTTTCGTCGCGCACGCGGGCAATCAAATCCGCTGCGGCGCCGGGATCGCTCCAATCGCAACTGATATTCCGGGCGTGCACCAGCATGCCTGATGCGTACGGGTAATCGGGACGCAGGGCGAGAAGTTTGCAGAAACCGGCGACGGCTTCCTCGTAGCGGCGAAGTTCGATCAGCGCCGAGGAGCGGCCGTAATTGAGTTCGATCCAGTCGGGATCGAGCGCCATGGCCTTATCATAGCTTTCGACCGCATGGCTGAAGTGCCGCAACTCCATCAATGTGCTTGCGAGGCCCGCATAGGCGTTGGCATTTTTTTCGTCACTTGTGATTGCCCGCAAAAAATCCCGGGCTGCGTCGCCATGCCTTCCCGCGCTGCGGAGTGCATGTCCCCGGGAAATCAGCAATTCGGCTTTCGCGGGTGAAAGTACCAGCGCGCGATCGAAGGCGGCGATCGCTTCGTCATGCCGACTCAGTTCACCGAGCGCGATACCGCGCCCGTGATGCGCGTTCACCTCGTTCGGTGCTATGGCAATCGCGCGGTCATAGCTGCCGAGAGCGTCGGCATACCGTTCCAGACTGCGCAGAACGGCGGCGCGATTGATCAGGGCACTGACATGCTTCGGATCAAGTGTCAGCGCATCATCATAACCCCGGAGCGCATCCTCCGGCCGGTTCATGTCGCGCAGGATATTGGCGCGGTTGTAATGGGCGGCGGCGCTGCGTGGATTGGACGCAAGGGAACGGTCAAGCAGTTCGAGCGCCTTCGCGTGATCGCCTTTTTGCGAATGGATGACGCCAAGATATTGCAGCGCGCCTGGGTGATTGGGGAATCGTTTAAGAATTTCGGCGTAGCCGCGTTCTGCTTCCGTAATGCGGCCCTGCTGATGAAGCGCAATGGCCTCGCGCATTATGCGTGCAGCATCCGCGGCACCCGCAGTTTGCGGCATTACGGAAAACGCTCCCCTCGTCACGGACAACAATGTTCACCACTCAGCGCCGGACAAGTTATTCTGGTTTGCCGCACCCCGCATAGATGCCCTGGGTGCTCCCTCACTGCTCACCAAAAGGATGAAGGTGAGCTGAAGCGCTGGCGCCGTTACCGTGATTGGGCCGGGCGGAGGGCCGAAAGACTGGCGAGTCCGCGGCGGCGCAGGCTGGTCAGCGAGATCGCCGCCGCGACAAGGCAGATCGCGCCGCTGAACATGAACGCTCTGGTCACGCCGATCATGTCGGAGAGCCAGCCGAGGAACAGTGCTCCGAAGGGTGGCAATCCCAGCGCGCCCATCGCATAGAACGCCATCACCCGGCCGAGCATGGAATCCTCCGACAGCGCCTGCACCTGGGTATTGCTGGAAACCGCGATGCCGAGATAGCCGAAACCGGTCGGCACTACGAACAGCATGGCGAGCCACATGGAGCGGGTTTCCGCGAACACGATCAAGCTGATGCCGAGCAGCACCGCCATGATGGTCGGCGTGATGGCGATGTGACGTTCGTGGATGCGTGAGGCGAGGATCGCGCCGGTAATCGCGCCCACGCCAAAGGCGCTGATGAGGTAGCCGAGCGCTTCGGGACCCTGGTGCAGGATGTCCTGCGCGAAAGCCGGCATCAGCGCGAGGTAGGATGTACCGAAGCCGGAACAGGTGGCGGACAAAAACAGCACCATCCGGATATGCGGATGGGTCGACACATAGCGAAAGCCCTGTATCAGTTCGTCCCACGGCCGGCCGGTGCTCAGCACCGGACGGGCGGGCAGACGCATGCGCCAAAGGCTGGTGAGGACCGCCGCGAAGGACACAGTGTTGAGCAGGAAGCACAGCCCCTCACCCAGAGCTGCAACGATCATGCCGCCAATGGCGGGACCGATGGTGCGCGCGATGTTGAACATCATCGCGTTCATCGCGATCGCCTGGCGAAGGTCTTCGCGTCCGACCAGTTCAACCGTGAAGGACTGCCGCGTCGGGGTCTCGACCGCGGTGATCAACCCGAGGATCAGCGCCAGAATGATGATGCTGTTGATTTCGATGATGCCGGTGAGCGTCAGCGCCGTCAGCACGGCGGCCTGAATCATTCCCAGCGAGCGGGTGACGATGAACACCGTGCGGCGGTCATAGCGGTCGGCAATCATCCCGGCGAAGGGCGTGATGAAGAAGATCGGCGCCTGCGAAACGAATGTGACGAGGCCCAGCAGAAAAACCGAGTCGGTGAGGCGATAAACCAGCCAGCTCAGCGCGACGGTCTGAACCCAGGCGCCGAGCAGCGTAATCGACTGCCCGGCGAAGAACAGGCGGTAATTGTGGTGATGGAAAGCGCGCGGCAGCCGCTGGACCCAACGCGGCGTTCTCGTTTCTGTCGGAGAAACCCCGCTCAGCATTTCACTGTCGCCTCACCGGGACAGCCGACATGTTGGCGCGAAGGCGCTATGGGTCGCCCGAAACGTCTGTGGCCGGTCCCCTCCCCGAAATCGCCTTGCGATTTCGACCCTCCCTCAAGGGGAGGGTTGATGCTGTGTTGGCCCGAGTTGCTCATGGGGATCGTAAATAATCCGGCGGCAAAATGCTGCACAAGAGCAGGGATCGTCAACCAATAATCAGAATGTGGATTTCGCGCGGGCCGTGCGCGCCCAACTCGATGGTTTGCTCGATATCGGCGGTGCGGGAGGGACCGGTGACCAGATTGATGGTCGCAGGTATTCCGGGGAGGTTTTCGATGCGGGCAATGACGTCCTCAAACCGCGGCAAGATGCGCGAGTGGTCGATCAGAATGAATTCGCGGCCTGGACGAAAATGCCATGATGAATGGGAGTTCGGGCCGGAGAAGAAAACCAGCGTGCCGGTCTCGGCAATGCCGAACTCGGCGGCAGATACAGCGGATTGATCACCTGTTGGCGGTTGGGGTGAAATGATCAGTCCTGGCGCGGTGTTCCACGGCAGGTGCAGAACCGATGACTCGGCGGGCACGTGCAGTTCCGGCGCCGCATTGGCGAGACGGAGAATTTCGGCAATTTTGGCTGGTGCTTCTGCAGATAATGCGAGCCTGTGCGGACGCGCGATGCTGGCTTCCACTCTGGCGATGAAGCTCACGAGCGCATCCCCGGACCATTCCGGCAAACTGATCTGGGGCGGAGGCGTTTGACGTCTGCGCTGCTTCAGGGCGTTCAGTATCGTTTCACGGCCGCTGCTCATTGGCGCTTTTTCCGCTTCCGCCATTGCGCCTGAAACGATCGTGCGGCCGGCTTTGGCAAGTCACGTTTTGCAAACCAGCCATGCATGATGGGAGCCGACTTCAGCCGCGGCGATGGGCCGGCCGAGGCGCGCAACAGCCGCGCGGCAATGGCGGCGCCGAAGCCATAAAGTGCGGGAAACCGTGCGGCCGCGGCCCAGAGTTTCAGTCCACGCGACAATCCGGATGATGGAACGCCTTTTTCGAACGCCAGGTTGCGCCAGTAGCGCATGATCCGTGTGAGCGGAATTTTCACCGGGCACACCGAATCGCAGCGGCCGCAAAAGCTGCTGGCGTTGGGCAGGTGGTAGGATTTCTCAAGACCGTCGAGCCCGGGATCCAGTGCCGCGCCGAGTGGCCCGGGATAGGTCGCGCCATAGGCGTGTCCGCCGACAGTTCCATAAACGGGACAATGATTGAGACATGCGCCGCAGCGGATGCATTGCAGCACTTCCGCCGCCGGACTGTTGAGTATCGCGCTGCGGCCATTGTCGAGCAGGACGACGTGGAATGCTTGCGGGCCGTCGGCATCAGCCGCCCGCTTCGGCCCGCTCATGATGCTGACATAGGAAGTAATATCCTGGCCCGTGGCGGACCGCGTGAGCAGGCGCAGAAGGATCGACATATCCGAAAGCCGCGGCACGACTTTTTCGATGCCGGCGACGACGATGTGCGTGCGCGGCAGCAGGCGAGTGAGATCGCCATTGCCTTCATTGGTGACAATGACGGCGCTGCCGGTTTCGGCGATGAGAAAATTTGCGCCGGTGATTCCGGCATCGGCGCTTTCAAAGCGCGTACGCAGCACGGCCCGCGCTTCGGACACCAGCCGGGGACGGTCATCCAGCACGCGATTCTGCGGGAGCCATTTGTGTTCGCCACGGAAGCTCTTTTCCACATCGTCGCGCTTCAAATGAAAGGCAGGCGCCACGATGTGACTCGGGCGTTCGTGGCGAAGCTGGATGATATACTCCCCGAGATCGGTTTCGACCGGCTGTATGCCGTTTGCGGCGAGATGATCGTTCAATTCGATTTCCTCTGTCGCCATGGATTTGCCCTTGGTGACAGTGCGAGCGTTGTTCGATTTGAGGATTTGGGTGACGATGTCGCGCGCCGCGGCGGCATCTTTGGCCCAGTGCACATGCCCGCCGGCAGCCAGCACTTTGGCTTCGAACTGGATCAGCAATTCGGGCAATTGCGCAAGCGCGCTTTCGCGGATCGCGCGGCCCTGTTCACGCAACGGTTCAAACGGCAGTGGCGAAGCGGCGACGGCGGCCGCGCGCCTGA
>JAGWSK010000461.1 GCA_028869355.1 Alphaproteobacteria bacterium
CGATCATCGCCACCGGCCGCTCCGACTATCCAAACCAGATCAACAATGTGCTGGGGTTCCCCTACATTTTTCGGGGTGCACTGGATGTCGCGGCGCGCACCATCAACGAGGAGATGAAAATCGCCGCAGCGCAGGCTTTGGCAACGCTTGCGCGGGAAGACGTGCCGGATGAGGTGGCGGCCGCCTATCGCGGTGCTCGTCCCTCATATGGGCCCAATTACATCATTCCGGTGCCGTTCGATCCAAGACTGATTTCGCGCGTGTCCTCAGCCGTCGCAGAAGCGGCAATGAAGAGCGGCGTAGCGCGTCGTCCGATCCCGGACATGGATGTCTACCGCAACCAGCTATCCGCGCGGCTCGATCCATCGGCAATCTTGTTTCAGACCGTCACCGCAAGCGTACGCGCCAATCCGAAGCGGGTGGTGTTCGCTGAAGGCGAAGAAGAGGCCGTGATTCGCGCCGCTGCCTCGTTCCAGAGTTCCGGCCTCGGTCAGCCGATTCTGGTGGGACGCGAAGAGATCATCCGCGAACGGATAAAAAAGCTCGGCATGGAAACCGACCCGCCGCTGATGATCCGCGTGCCTCATTCGGCGGCCGAGGCGGCGCCATACACCGACATGCTTTACCGGAGACTCCAGCGCCAGGGCGCCCTCTACCGCGACTGCGTCCGGATGGTGACCAATGACCGGAACATCTATGCCGCTTCGCTTCTGGCCGCCGGCGACGCCGATGCCATGGTCACTGGCGTGACGCGCAATTACACCTCCGTGCTCAACGATGTCCGGCAGGTGCTCGATGCAAAGCCGGGACAATTGCCCGTTGGCATGACCATGATCCTCACCCAGGGGCGATTCCTGCTGGCCGCCGATACGACGGTTCACGAACTGCCCAGTGCCGAAGAGCTCGCCGATATTGCCATTCAAATGGCAGGTGTCTCACGCCGGCTTGGCGTTGAGCCGCGCGTGGCCCTGCTGGCGTTTTCGACCTTCGGTTACCCGCGCGGAGAGCGCTCTGAGCGCATCATCGAGGCGGTCGGGATTCTCGCGCAGCGCAAGGCCGATTTTGAATATGACGGTGAAATGGCAGCCGATGTGGCGCTGAATCGCGAGCGCATGGCGCTCTATCCGTTCTGCCGTCTCTCGGATACCGCCAATGTGCTGATCATGCCCGCGATCCACTCGGCGTCGATTTCGACCCGCCTGCTGCAGGAGGTGGGCGGAGTCACCATGATCGGCCCGCTATTGGTCGGGTTGGAAAAACCGGTGCAAATCGCCCCTTTGAACGCCAAGATGAGCGAGATCTACAATATGGCGGTGCTTGCCGCCTACGACATCGAAGCCCAAAAATGACCGGTCGCGCGGTATGGCCATTGATCCTGATGGCGGCGATGGGCGGCCATGCAATGGCCGCCCAACCGGCTGCAGCTGGCCCCGCCGCAAAACCTGATGCAATTTCCATGCTCGTGGCTCAGCTCAGCATCGACCGCTACAAGGCGGATATCAAAGCTTTGACCCGATACGGCGATCGCCGGCAGGGAACAAAGCGCAACCGCGACGCCATCGCCTGGATCGAAAGCCAGCTCAAGAGCTATGGCTGCCCGACCGCGCGGCTGTCCTATGTCTATGACCCGGCCAGGCGATTCCGGGCGGCCGTACCGGCCAGCGGTGGATTTGCCGTTGGCGGTGGCCGGCCACGCGGATTTCGCCGGCCAACCGCACCGAATACCGACCCCAGGGCGCAGCCCGATGCCAAGCTGCGCCGACTGGATTCCGAAGTGGCACCCCCGGGGCGGCGCGAGGAGGTCTATTGCACCAAAACCGGCGCCGGCCATCCGGGCGAGATGTATATCGTCAGCGCGCATATGGACGGCATCGGCTACGGCGAGGCTGCCAATGACGACGGCTCGGGCACGGCATTGGTCATGGAATTGGCCCGCGTGCTGAACCGCCCAGGCGTGCGTACGGACCGCTCCGTGCGGTTCATCCTGTGGAACAATGAAGAGACCGGGCTTGATGGCGCGCGGGCCTATGTGACCGCGCGGCGGGCGCTGCAGGGCAAAGAAGACCCGGCGCATTCCGGCCGGTTTCCCGAACCCAAATGGCTGGGTGTGATTCAGCACGACATGGTGATGTTCGACCACGGAATGCCGCGCAGCGACAGCACGGTAAGCCGCGAGCAGCGGCCGGAAGCGGACCTCAACGTGGAATTTCAGTCAGCTTCGCGATCTGCAGCCCAGTCCCAGGCGCTTGCCTGGGCGCTGCAGAAGGCGAACGAGGATTATGCAACCGACTACCCGGCTGTTGTCGGCCCGCACATGACCAATACGGATTCCGAGCCGTTCCAGGATTTTGTCGCATCCGTGAGCGTGCGCGAAAATGAGCGCGGGACCCAAATCGGCAATGGCTGGGACCCGCAATGGCATCAGCCAACCGACCTCTATTCGACTTACAGTGAGAAGGATTTCCGTTTAGGGCTGAATGCGGCCCAGACTACGCTCGCAGCAGTGGCCCGACTGACCGGTGCCAGCCTCGCTGCCGGCTCGAAATAGCTGCTATGGTCCAACGGGTTGGCTGTCCAGCCCGGGCCGCGAGCGGGTTTGGCTCACAGCTCGACTGAAGGCAAAACAGGCCGGATTTCGGAGGTTTGCGCGGTTGCGGGGCCGGAAACCGGTTCCTATATACCCCCCGAACGTCATTTTTTGTTCAGACTAGTTCAGCAACGGGGACTTAAGGGGCCGCTTCAGTGCAAGGGCTTCAGAGGGTCTGCCCAGGAGGAGCCATATGGCTAAAGTTATTGGCATCGATCTCGGCACCACCAATTCCTGCGTGGCGGTCATGGAAGGATCGGCGCCCAAAGTTATTGAGAATTCGGAAGGGGCACGCACCACGCCCTCCATCGTGGCCTTCACCGGGGACGGCGAACGTCTGATCGGCCAGCCCGCGAAGCGGCAGGCCGTCACCAATCCGGAATTCACGTTTTTCGCCATCAAGCGCCTGATCGGGCGGCGGTTCGACGATCCGATGACCCAGAAGGACATCGGCATGGTGCCGTACAAGATCATTCGCGCCGACAATGGCGACGCATGGGTACACGGGCGCGAAAGCAAGCGCTTTGCACCGTCCGAAATTTCCGCCTTCATTCTGCAGAAGATGAAGGAAACCGCCGAATCCTATCTCGGCGAAAAGGTCTCGCAGGCGGTCATCACCGTGCCTGCCTATTTCAATGACGCACAGCGTCAGGCGACGAAGGACGCCGGCAAAATCGCCGGGCTTGAAGTCCTGCGCATCATCAACGAACCGACCGCGGCGGCGCTCGCCTATGGCATGGACAAAAAGCATACCGGCACGATTGCCGTGTACGACCTCGGCGGCGGCACTTTCGACATCTCGATTCTGGAAATCGGCGACGGCGTGTTCGAGGTCAAATCGACCAATGGCGACACGTTCCTGGGCGGCGAAGATTTTGACCAGCGGCTGGTCAACTATCTTGCCGATGAGTTCAAGAAAGAATCCGGCATTGATCTGCGCACCGACAGGCTCGCGCTGCAGCGCCTGAAGGAAGCTGCCGAAAAAGCCAAAATCGAGCTTTCGTCGGCGATGCAAACCGAGGTCAATCTGCCGTTCATTACCGCGGATGCCTCGGGCCCGAAGCATCTGACCATGAAGATCACGCGCGCCAAACTGGAAGCGCTGGTCGATGATCTGATCCAGAAGACGATTCCGCCGGTGCGTCAGGCGCTGAAGGACGCCGGTGTTTCCGCCAACCAGATCGATGAAGTGATCCTGGTCGGCGGCATGACCCGCATGCCCAAAGTGCAGGATATCGTGAAGCAGCTCTTCGGCAAGGAGCCCCACAAGGGGGTCAATCCCGATGAAGTGGTTGCGGTCGGCGCGGCCATTCAGGCGGGCGTGCTGAAGGGCGAAGTCAAGGATGTTCTGCTGCTCGATGTGACACCGCTGTCACTCGGCATCGAAACGCTGGGTGGCGTCTTCACCCGTCTGATCGATCGCAACACGACGATTCCGACCAAAAAGAGCCAGGTGTTCTCGACCGCCGACGACAATCAGACCGCGGTGACCATCCGGGTGTTCCAGGGCGAGCGCGAAATGGCCGCGAACAACAAACTGCTCGGGCAGTTTGACCTGGTCGGCATTCCGCCGGCGCCGCGCGGCGTGCCGCAAATCGAAGTCACGTTCGACATTGACGCCAACGGCATCGTTTCGGTGGGCGCCAAGGACAAGGCGACAGGCAAGGAACAGACCATCCGAATCCAGGCCTCCGGCGGTCTGTCCGAGGCCGACATTGAGAAAATGGTCAAGGAAGCCGAAGCCCATGCCGCCGAGGACAAGCGTACCCGCGAACTGGCCGAAGCCAAAAATCAGGGCGACGCACTGATCCATTCGACTGAGAAGGCGGTGAGCGAGCACGGCTCGAAAGTGTCCGACGCGGAGCGCACCGCGATCGAAAACGCGATTGCGTCTCTGAAGGCGGCGATCAGGACCGACGACGCCGATGACATCAAGGCCAAAACCAATGCGCTGGCACAAGCGTCCATGAAGCTTGGTGAAGCCATGTACAAAGCGCAGGCGAGCGGTGATGAAGGCGGAGGCGGCGCAGGGCCCGGCGGAACGGCGAAAGACGAGAATGTCGTTGACGCCGAGTTCTCGGAAGTGGATGAGAACAAGAAGCAGGGTGCGGCATAATGATCGGCCCGGGAGGATTCCACCCGGGCTGTGTTGTAATCGGCAATCGCCTACAGGCTTGTGACTGCGGCCCTGCGCCTTTCAGGCTGATAGGGGTCGCGGATTCGGTGCGACGGGTACGGATGGATGAGCAAACGGGATTACTATGAGGTTCTCGGAGTTCACCGATCGTGCTCGATCGAAGATGTCAAAGCCGCTTACCGCAAGCTGGCAAAGGAATTCCATCCCGACCGCAATCCCGGCGACAACACGGCCGAACACAAATTCAAGGAAGTCAACGAAGCCTATGACATCCTGAAGGATACTGATAAGCGCGCCGCCTATGATCGATTTGGCCACGCGGCGTTTGAAAACGGAATGGGCGGCCGTTCGGCGAACGGCTTCGATTTCGCGTCATCCTTCACCGACGTCTTCGACGACCTGTTCGGCGAATTCATGGGTGGCAGGCGCAGCCAGCGCCAGAACCGCGGCGGTGATCTCAGGTACAACCTCGAAATCTCCCTGGACGAAGCCTACCACGGCAAGTCCGCCGAGATTCGCGTACCAACGCTCGTCGTTTGCGAAGATTGCCGCGGCTTGGGGGCAGCGGCCGGCACCAAGCCGGAGACCTGCGGGACCTGCGCCGGCCACGGCAAAGTGCGCGCCACACAGGGATTCTTCACCGTCGAGCGGACCTGTCCCAAATGTCGCGGGCAAGGCCGCGTGGTTCGCCATCCCTGCAAGTCATGCAACGGCTCCGGCCATGCGCAGAAAGAGCGCACATTGTCGGTGGACATTCCGCCCGGCGTCGAGGAAGGAACGAGGGTCAGGCTGTCGGGCGAAGGACAGGCCGGATTCAATGGCGGGCCACCCGGCGACCTCTACATTTTTCTTTCGATCACACCGCATCCATTCTTTCAGCGCGACGGACATGATCTGTATTGCCGCGTGCCGATCAGTTTCGCCACAGCGGCATTGGGTGCGGAAATCGAAGTACCGACGATTTCGGGCGAACGTGCACGGATCAATATTCCCGAAGGCGCGCAGACGGCGCATCAGTTCAGGCTGCGCGGACGCGGAATGCCCGTTCTGCGCTCCGTCGGACATCGCGGCGACATGTTCGTCGAAATCCGGGTTGAGACGCCCGTGAAGCTGACCCGCAAGCAGAAGGAATTGCTGCGGGCATTCGAAGCGGAATCCGCGCAGGGTTCACAGCCGGATTCCGAATCCTTCTTCGCCAAAATGAAGGAATTCCTCGGCGGCGCCTGATCCAGTTTGCGAAGCCGCTGAAAATCTCACGCGGAGCCGCGGAGATATTCGTGACACGCTCTATGAGGGCGCCAATTCGCCGTCACACACTGGACACCTCCGCGTCTCCGCGTGAGATCATTACCTTTTGATCCAACCCGTTCTGATCCGGCGATTTACTTCTTAGTCAGAAGGAAAATTGCGCCCTCGGCCAGCAAATTGGCGCCCAGCGTGTTGCCGGGGATTTTGCGCGCCTTTTCATTTCCGGCGAGCGCCACCGCACGTTCAATCCGTCCGCCCACCTGGCGGACCAGTGCGAGGAAATCCGCAATCGTGCAGAGATGGATGTTCGGCGTGTTGTACCAGAAATGGCCGAGCGCGCGGGTGATCGGCATCCGGCCGAGAAACAACAGCGACAGCCTGACACGCCAATGGCCGAAATTCGGAAACGACACGATGACATGTTTGCCAATCCGCAGCAGCTCGTTCAGCACCAGCCGCGGATGGCGCGTCGCCTGGATCGTCTGGGATAAGATCACAACATCAAAAATACCGGACGGATATTCGCCGAGGTCTGTATCGGCGTCGCCCTGCACCACCGACAGCCCGCGCGCGACACACTGATTCACATTTTGCTGGGACAGCTCCAGCCCGCGTCCGTCCACACCCTTCGTATGCACGAGATATTCCAGCAGCGTGCCATCGCCGCAGCCGATGTCCAGCACCTTGGAGCCTTCCTGGACCATATCGGCAATGGCCACGAGGTCGGGCCGCAAGACGGCTTTGACCGGCGACTTGAAGGCCAGATTCATCCGATGCCTTTCACGGCCGCCGCGGCGCCAAGAAAGCCGGACATGGTGTCGAACAGCTGGGGCTCATCCAGCAGGAACGCGTCATGCCCGCGGTCGCTCTCGATTTCGACGAAACTGACATTGGCGCCGGCCGCGTTCAGGGCATGGGCGACGCGCTTGTTTTCGACCGTCGGAAACAGCCAGTCACTGGTGAACGATACGATGCAGAACCGGGTCTTCGTGCCCCGAAACGCTTCTGCCAGCACGCCGCCGTAATCCGCCGCGAGGTCGAAATAGTCCATGGCGCGCGTGATGTAGAGATAGGAGTTCGCGTCGAAGCGGTCGACAAAAGTCATGCCCTGATGGCGCAAATAGGATTCGATCTGAAAATCGGCATCGAATCCGAAGGACAGCGCGTTGCGGTCGGTCAATTGGCGGCCGAATTTGCGTTGCAGCGCCGCTTCGGAAAGATAGGTGATGTGCGCCGCCATGCGCGCCACCGCCAGGCCCTTGGATGGATGAACAGCGCTGCGGGCGTAGTCGCCGCCGCGCCAGCTCGGATCGGCCATGATCGCCTGCCGTCCAACCTCATTGAATGCGATGTTCTGCGCCGAATGCCGTGCGGCGGTTGCAATCGGCATGGCCGAATAGACGCGCTCGGGATAGGACGCCGCCCATTGCAGCGTTTGCATCCCGCCCATCGATCCGCCGGTCACCGCGAGCAACTGGTCGATGCCCAGAGCATCGATCAGCATGGCCTGGGCGCGCACCATGTCCCGGATCGTCACCAACGGAAATCCCAACCCGTAGGTTTGGCCCGTCTTGGGGTCGACGGATGCCGGGCCGGTTGTCCCCATGCAGCCGCCAATGACATTGGTGCAGATGACGAAAAAACGGTTGGTGTCGATCGCCTTGCCGGGACCGACAGCGTAATCCCACCATCCGGCCTTTCCGGTCAGCGGATGCCGGCTGGCGACAAACTGGTCGCCCGAAAGTGCGTGGCAGACCAGGACCGCGTTGGACCGCGCGGCATTCAGCTGCCCATACGTCATGTAGGCGATCGTTAACGGCGCCAGACACTTGCCCGAGTCGAGCACGAGCGGCTGGTCCGTGCCGAAAGCGACCGTTGAACCGGTATTCTCGGCTGGGGCCTTGAGCGGTCTTAAGAATACGGGTTGCGCTTCGGGCAATGTTCTTTCCCTCCGGGCTGCGGTGCCTAAGCCGCGCGACCTTCTGTGTCAATTGTTGCCGGAGGAACCTGAAACAGGGCGCCGGTCACGCGATAGCGGTGCCGCAGCCAGTATAGCCGGGCGACCGAACGCTTCCAGCCCGGAAAATTGACGAACGGAAATGGCAGACGCAGCAGCGGCCGCAGCAGAATCCACGGCCGTCGCCGCACATCCGTCCACCATGACTGCCCGGTGTCGATCACCTCGCCCTTCAGCATCACGGCCGGACGGAATAAAGCCGCCAGTTCATTCGGTTCAGGCCGGAACATGGTGTCAATCGGATCGCGGTGGTGGGGATAGCTGAAGGGCACGGTAACGAAGATCAGTCCGCCCGGGCCGACGATCTCGATGCACCGGCGGGCCAACCTTGCGGGATCGGGCACATGCTCAAGGATATTGCAGCAAAGTACCGCTTTGGGCGCAAAATCCTTGATATGGGGCAGGGCATGATCGGCAAGAATATCTGCCCGGATGTCGATGCCATCGCCCTCCCGGTTGTCCAGGTGAAGAACCTGGACGCCGCGGGTTTTCAGCGGAGTGAACAGCGCGCGTTCCGTCCAGGGCTGCTCCTGCTCCCGGAAATGGCGTGTACTGCTGCCGATATTGATCAACGGCGAAAGGGCCTCGTCATCCTGCAGCCGAAGCAGGTTTCCCAGCCAGATTGCCTCGGCTTCGAACATGATTGGGTTCCAGGGCAGCCAACCAGACAGTGCGGCAAAGACAATCTTGCCGCAACGCTTTGATTTTTCTGAAGCGGGCCTTATCAATAGCCGAGGTTTGGAGCGCCGCGACAGATTTTCCATACCGCAGGCGACTTTCCTCACCCACAGACGGCGAATGCGAAAACCGGATGAAACTTTAGACGATCTCCGCAGCGAGATCGATGGCATTGACGATGCGCTGCACGATCTTCTGATGCGCAGGGCAGAGGTCGTTCGTGCCATTGCGAAAGTGAAGCTGGCGCGTCAGCCGGAGGGCGCCGGGTTGGCAGCGGCATTCCGGCCGGCGCGCGAAGCGGCGATTCTTCGGCGGCTGCTCTCACGCCACGACGGTACGTTTCCCAAACGCGTATTGGCGCGGATTTCGCGGGAAATCATCGCGGCAAGTCTAAGTGTCCAAAGCGGTTTTGTGCTGCATGTCTTTGCGACCGCCAACCAGCCGCAGTTTGTCGATCTGGCGCGTGGCCATTTTGGATCGTTTACGCCGGTCAAAACCCACACCAGGCCGACGCTCGTGGTCCACGCCTGTGCCGAAGAGCCGAACTCGATCGGCGTGTTACCTTTGCCTAATTTCGAGGAAGGCGGCCCGGCGTGGTGGGCGCAGCTTGCTCCCGCCGGCGAAAAAGGCCCCAGAGTGGTGGCCAAACTCCCATTTGCGGTTCGCGAAGAAGACGAAGCCGCCTATGCCATCGGCGCCATCGAACAAGAACCTTCGGGCGATGACACGACACTTCTGCTGCTTGAGATTGCGCCAACGGTATCGAGAACCAGGCTGAGCTTGCTGCTGAAACGCGCGGGGTTAGAGGCGAAGGTCGTGGCAGCCGGGCGGCTGACAGACAAGAGGGTGCCCGACGAGTTGTTGCTGGAAGTGAGCGGTTTTGTCGGCTGCTCCGACCCGCGCCTGCCCGCGTTGATGGAAGCGGCCGGCCCGATTATCCCGCGGGTCACCCCGATTGGCGGTTTTGCCAATCCGTTGGTGTTGCCGGAACCAGCGTGACCGGCGGCCATGACTCTCACGCCAAAATCCGGTGTTCTCGACATCGAAGCTTACGTGCCGGGCCGTTCTCAGGCGGCGGGTGCGGCGAAAACCTTCAAACTCTCATCGAACGAATCGCCGTTCGGTCCAAGTGCAGAGGCGATCAAGGCATATCGCGGCGCCGAAGCCGTGCTCGGAATCTATCCCGAAGGCACTGCCCGAATCCTGCGCGAAGCGATTGCCGCCCATTTCGGTCTCGCCGCGGATCGCATTGTCTGCGGCAATGGCTCGGACGAAATTCTCACCCTGTTGGCGAATTGCTATCTGCGGCAAGGCGAAGAGGCACTGTTCGCGGCACATTCGTTTTCACTCTACAAAATCGCCACGCTGGCCAATAGCGGCATTCCGGTCGAGATTCCGGCGCCGGAACTGCGCTTCGATGTCGATATCGCAGTTGCCAAACTCACCCCGAAAACCCGGTTGGTGTATATCGCCAATCCCAACAATCCGACGGCAAACTATGTCTCTGCCGCGGAATTGCGCCGCCTGCATCAGGCGCTACCTGACGGTTGCATCCTCGTGATCGATGCGGCCTATTCCGAATATGTCCGGCGCAATGATTTTGAAGCCGGCATCGAGCTGGTCAGCGGCTCTCAGAACGTCGTGATGACCCGCACTTTCTCGAAAATCTATGGTCTTGCCGGTATTCGCGTCGGCTGGGCTTATTGTCCAAAGGCAGTTGCCGACGCGCTCAACCGGGTGCGAGCGCCGTTCAACGTGAATATTGCCGCGCAGAAGGCTGCCGTCGCCGCTCTGGCCGACCGTGCTCATGTCGAAATGTCGCTTCGCCATAACGAAATATGGCGCGCCAGGCTGATCGATGAAATTCGCGCCGCGGGTTACCGGGTCGATGACAGTGTGGCGAATTTCGTGCTGATCCATTTTCCGGATCAGCCGGGGCGGACATCGCTGGACGCGGATCGTTTTTTGATGAGCCGCGGCATTATCATGCGGGGCTGCGGCTCCTACGGGTTGCCCCAGTGCCTGCGCCTGACGGTCGGCAGTGAAACCGCCAATCTGGCGGCGATTGCCGCTTTGCGCGACTTTGCGGCGGTGAAATGAGCGACTCCTCCCCGATCTTCAGCAAAATCACCCTGATCGGCGCTGGACTGATCGGCTCGTCCATCGCCCATGCGTCGCGCCGCGGCGGATTGGCGAATCACATTTCGGCATATATTCCGCGCGATGAGACACGTGCCCGCGCGGCAAAGGCCGGATTTGCCGACTCCCTGCACGCCGATATTGCGTCCGCGGTTGCCGGCGCAGACCTCGTCGTGCTGGCCACTCCGATCGGCACCTTTGGCGAGATCACGAAGCAGGCTGCGCCGCATTTGATGCCGGACGCAATTCTGACCGATGTGGGATCGGTCAAAGGCGCCGTGGTCCGGGATGTGTCCCCATATGTCCCGGCCGGCGTGCACTTCATCCCCGCCCATCCCGTTGCCGGGACCGAAGAATCCGGACCCGAATCCGGCTTTGCCGAGCTGTTCGACGGGCGCTGGTGCATCCTTACGCCCCTACCCGGTACCGATCCTGCCGCAGTGCAAAAGCTCAAAGATTTCTGGCGCCGCTGCGGCAGCGATGTCGAGATCATGGATGTGCAGCACCACGATCTGGTGTTGGCGATCACCAGCCATGTACCGCACCTGATTGCCTACAATATTGTTGGTACCGCCGCCGACCTGGAAACCGTGACGCGAAGCGAAGTGATCAAGTACTCCGCCAGCGGGTTTCGCGATTTCACCCGCATCGCCGCTTCGGATCCGACCATGTGGCGCGACATCTTTCTCAACAATCGCGATGCGGTTCTCGAGATGCTCGGCCGATTCAACGAGGATCTCGCGGCGCTTCAGCGCGCCGTGCGATGGGGCGATGGTGAGGCGTTGTTCAATCTGTTCACCCGCACGCGCGCAATTCGCAGGTCGATTATCGAAGCCGGGCAGGATACGGCCGAACCGAATTTCGGACGGCTATCGCGTCAGCGCCGGGTCCGTCGCTGACGCATCCTCCAGCGTGACCGAGCCGTTGCGGAAATCAAGCTGAATCGGACGGCTGCCGCCATGATCCGCGGTTTGATCACCGCGCAGCGTCCCCGAAAGCTGATCGTTCGCGTCAAGTTTCAGTTCGCCGCGCAGCACGGCATGAGCATCGGGCCAGTTCAGCGCCAATGAGGTTACATCGGCCACGCCCATTTTGTTGCGCCACGATTCGAAAGCGCGCGCAATATCTTCGTTTCCCTGTTCCAGGCCCGTCAGCAGATCGGCCCGGTTGAGCGTGATCCGGCCGTCGATCAGCGGAAGAGACGCTTGCACAGCTTGCGGAGCCGAAGATCCGGTCTTGCCATTATCGACCTGGATCGCGACGTCCAAAGTATTGTTTCGGCGCGCAAGTGCGTGGAATTGTGCGCGATCGGCGGCAAAGACTGCGGGCGGCGTGGCCGAGGGTCCGGTCTTCGTTCCGTGCGGCCGCCAGAGATCAAGATCAACGCGCAGCAGACGGCCCTGATTGAGAATCGCGCTGGCGCGCGCTGTTTCGGGACTCAGCAGAACCGTGACCGGCATGGCATCCGGCTGCGCCGTCCAACTGATCGTCTGTGTTCCATCCGACTCAAATATGAACTGGTTGCGCCCATACGCCATGCGGTGCAATGCAAAACGATCGGTACGCCAATCGATTTGGGTGTTGCCACTGCGGTAGCCAAGCCTGACGCCGGTCAGCAGAACGTCGAGACGAAACGGGAATCCCCCGACCGATTTTTGCGCGAAGCTGAAACTGATTCCAGGCGCGATTTCACCGCCATTGGCACGATCAAGACGCGCGGACATGGTCTCTGCCTCGACACGCCAGAACACCGAATAAAGGACGGCAATCAGCAGCAACAGGCCCACGGGGCCATACATATAGATGCGGTTTGAGTACGACATTCGACTCGCGATGTTCAGGAGTTACTGTTGCTGGTGTTCAGGCACATTTGGAGTAACCGCAGGAAAGGCAGGTATCGCAGCCTTCGACCTTGACCAGCGATATGCTGCTGCAGCGCGGACAGGTGCGGAATTTGCCTTCGCCGCCCGCGACCGCAATCTGGCGGATGGCGTCCGTTGAGGTCTCACGATCCGGGATGAAGCCGATCGCCACCAGATGGCGTTCGATGATTTCGCCGATGGCCGCGAGAAGCGACGGGACGTATCTGCCGCCCATCCATTGGCCGCCTCGCGGATCGAAAACGGCCTTCAGTTCTTCGACCACGAATGTGATGTCACCACCGCGGCGGAAAACGGCGCTGATCATGCGGGTCAATGCCACCGTCCAGGCATAGTGCTCCATATTTTTGGAGTTGATGAAGATCTCGAACGGGCGCTTGCGGCCATCCTGCTCGATATCATTGATCGTGATATAGAATGCGTGATCGAGATCGGGCCAGCGGACCTTGTAGGTATGACCCGACAGATCGCCGGGCCGGTCGAGCGGCTTGGTCATATACACGACCGAACCTGACTCCGTCGGTTGCACTCGCGCGGCGGGCAGAGCCGGTCTTGCCGTTTCGGTCGCCTCCGTCTGCAGGACTGCACCGGTGACGGGATTCGGCCGGTAAGTCGTGCAGCCCTTGCAGCCTTCGCGATAGGCGGCGCGGTAAACCTGCTTGAAATCGTCGAATGAGATATCCGGCGGACAATTGATCGTCTTGGAGATCGAACTGTCGATGAATTTCTGTGCTGCCGCCTGGACCAGCAGATGTTCCGCCGGCGAAAGCTGATGCGCAGACACAAAATAATCCGGAAGCTCAGTCTCCTCTCCGAACGCCGCACGGAATGCACGGTAGGCAAAATCGCTGACGCGTTCTTCGCGGCGCGAACCATCGGCCAACAGCACATTGCGCCGGAAGGAGTTGGCGAACACCGGCTCGATGCCGCTGGAGATGTTCCCGGCCAACAGGGAAATCGTTCCGGTGGGCGCGATGGATGTCAGCAGTCCGTTGCGGATGCCCGATTGCGCGATCCTGTCACGAATCGCCGGCGGGAGCGCGATGATGTTTGGCCGCGCGAGATATTCTTCGCGCCGATACAGGGGAAACGATCCCTTTTCCGCCGCCAACCCCGCCGACTCGTCATAGGCCGTATCGCGGCAAATCCCAAGCCAGCGCTCGGTCAATGCGATGCTTTCGGCTGAGCCATACCGCGTACGGCAGAAAATCAGCGCATTTGCCAGCCCGGTGACGCCCAAACCGATGCGGCGCTTTTGCATCGCCTCCTGCTTTTGCGCGGGCAAGGGAAAACGCGACACATCGATGATGTTGTCGAGAAGCCGGACAGCGACGCGCGTCAAACGGACAAGTTCGGCTTCATCGAGTTCGGCTTGTTCGGTAAATGGCGCGCGCACCAGACGCGCAAGATTGATGGAACCGAGGAGACAGGCCCCATAGGGCGGCAATGGCTGTTCGCCGCAGGGGTTGGTGGCGTGAATGGTTTCGCAATAGCCGAGATTGTTCAGCGCGTTTATCCGGTCGATGAAGATCACACCCGGTTCCGCGGAATCGTAAGTTGCGCGCATGATGCGATCCCAGAGCGCGCGCGCAGATACCGTGCGATAGGTCTTGCCCGCGAAAACCAGATCCCAGGAGCGGTCGTCCTCGACCGCCTGCATGAAAGCATCGGTGACAAGCACGGAGAGATTGAAATTGCGCAGCCTGTCGCCTGCGCTCTTGGCATCGATGAACGCTTCGATGTCGGGATGATCGCAGCGCAAAGTCCCCATCATCGCGCCGCGCCGCGCACCCGCCGACATGATCGTGCGGCACATCGCATCCCAGACATCCATGAATGAGACCGGCCCGGAGGCATCAGCGCCGACGCCATGGACCGCCGCGCCTTTCGGGCGCAGCGATGAAAAATCATATCCGATGCCGCCACCCTGCTGCATCGTCAGCGCCGCTTCGCGCAAATGAGCGAAAATACCGGACAGATCGTCCGGGATGTCCCCCATCACAAAACAGTTGAACAGTGTCACGGCACGTCCCGTGCCCGCGCCGGCCAGAATCCTGCCGGCCGGCAGAAACCGGAAATCCGCCAATGCATCGCGGAATTGAGCCGTCCAGAATTTCCGTTTGCCGGGTTCTTCGGCCTCAGCTGCTGCCAGAGCAACACGAGCCCAGGTATCTTCAACCGAAAGGTCGAGCGGGGTCCCACCGGCGTCTTTCAGCCGGTATTTCATGTCCCAGACCTGCTGCGCGAATGAGTCCATCACTGTTTGGTTCGTAGGGACCTGTTCAGGCGGCTTGGCGAACGGCGATTTCCCTCTCGCCCTTGGCCAGCAATTGCGCGGTTGCCCTTTCGATACGCTCCTCTAGCACAGCCATGAATTCGCTGCGCCTCAATCCAGGGGGGATCGGCTCGAGAAATTCCACCACGATCGTTCCCGGCCGCCGCAGAAATCCGCCTGTCCAGAACAGCCCGGAATTGTGCGCAACCGGCACACAGATCCGCTCCATACGCGATCCGCAACAAGGACACCGCAGTTGCGAATAAAGTGCCACCACACCCGGCTTGTAGTCGGGCGCGGCATGCAGCTTCTTTCGCGTTCCTTCCGGAAATATGACTATCGGGCGCCCGTCCGCCATGACCTCGGCCGCTCCTAATGCCAAGCTTCGAATCGCATTCGCACCAGCACCGCGATCAATCGCCAGCATTCGCATCTTGCGGCTGTACCATCCGTTCACCGGAAGGTGCAGTAAAGACTGCTTCATCACCATGCTTGGGTGGCGCAGGATCGCCATCAGGGCAATCGTTTCCCAGGCGCTGAAATGCTTGGAAGCGACAATCAACCCGCCTTCGGGTACCTCGCCGCGGATTTCGACTCCCAAC
>JAGWSK010000462.1 GCA_028869355.1 Alphaproteobacteria bacterium
CATAGGTTCTTACGCGATAACAAAACCGGGCAGGCGTTCTGTCGCAATTTGTATCATTTATTGATTGCGGCGAAGTTTTCGGGTAGTTCGGCGCTCTCGAGTGTGGCGGACATATCGCGACTGCAAAAATGTTGGAGTTCGCCCGGACTGGGCTTGTGTCCGGCAAAACGTGAGGTGGCGGAATGGCCGCTTCGGGATCGGGACAGGTTCAGCCGATCTCTGCATGGTTGGGTGGGTCAAAGCTATGGACGGTCGCTAAGATGATGTTAAAATCCTTGCCGATCGGTTATGAGGAAATTGCCTGCGGGCCAGCCCCGCACAGGCGTGAACAATCTATTTGGGTTGGGGAAATCAGCTTTTTCGGGCGGTTTGGACAATGACCACAGCACTGCAAGACCTTCGTCCGGTTCACGGTAAACCTCCGAAGAGGAGCTTTGGGCCCGGGCTCATCGCGGCTCTCCTCGTCAACACGACTTTGGTGGCGGGTCTGTATTTCGGTATGGCCGGTGCCACGCTGAAGTTGCTGACGCAGAACCTCAAGGCCGTGGTGACGACGGAAGAGGTCAAGCAGGACCTTCCCCCACCGCCCCCGCCGCCGGATTTCAAGCCGCCGCCGGTGGTCGCAGTCGTGCCCGAAGTGGCGATCGACCTGACCAAGGCGCCTCCTCCTCCGACGATCACAACCGTACGCCCGGCGCCTCCACCGCCCCCCGCGCCCCCCGCGCCGCCGCCGCCCGTGAAGGTGGCGCCGCCGCCACCGCCGCCACCGCCGACACCGCCGGTGGCGACCACCAGCCACGCTGTTACGGCTGACGATTACCCGCCGGTCTCGATCCGCCTGCAGGAGCAGGGCAAGGTCGCGATCAAATATCTGGTCAAGGAAGACGGGACGGTTGGCGACTGCAATGTCACCACGTCAAGTGGCAAATCACGGCTTGATGATGCGGCCTGCACGATGGTGAAACGGCGATGGAAGTTCAAACCGGCGACCCAGGAGGGGAAAGCGGTGGCTTCATTCCAGAACGCCGAAGTGATTTTCCAGCTCAAGTAAGAGTGGTGATGTGACCCGGCGGAATGCTGTTGCAACGGTCTTCCGTGGTGTCTTTAAAGAGAGTGTGCACGAGCGGACGTTTGGCGTCCTCAATCAACAACGGAGCAGAGTAGAATGAACGCGAAGACCCTGACGATCGCTTCCGCCTTCGTCGCTTTCCTGATGATTTCGGGCCCCGTCGGCGCACAGCCGGCACCGGATTCAGCGGCACCCGCCGCAACGGCAAGCATCGCCGCGCCGACCACCCAGATCAAGAATCCTTACGGATTTGGCGCTCTGGTGGCAAATGGCGACTGGGTGTCCCACAGTGTGCTCGGCATTCTGGCCATCATGTCGTTCGGCTCGTGGTTCATTTTCGTGACCAAGATGTGGGAACAGTCCCGCCTGATGAACCAGTCCAAGCTGACCGAAAAGAAATTCTGGTCGGCGGCCAGCATCGAGGAAGGCATCGACCGGCTCGGCAAGAACAATGCGTTCCGCAACGTCGTGGAGCGTGGACAGCAGGCGATGGCCCGTCAGGGCGGCATGCTGAGCCAGGCCGACTGGGTCCAGATGTCGCTCAACCGCGCCGTCGAAGAAGAAAATGCCCGGCTTGGCGGCGGCATTTCCTTCCTCGCTTCCGTCGGTTCGACCGCGCCGTTCGTAGGACTGTTCGGTACCGTGTGGGGCATTCTGAGCGCGCTCACCGCCATCGGCGTCGCCGGCCAGGCCTCGATCGACAAGGGCGCGGGTCCGGTGGGTGAAGCATTGATCATGACCGCGCTCGGCCTCGCCGTCGCGGTGCCGGCGGTGCTCTGCTACAACTTCCTGGTCCGCCGCAACAAGGTGATCAGCGAGAAATTCCGCTCGTTCGCCAGCGACCTGCAGACCTACCTGCTGTCGTCCAAGCGCTAATCCGCGAGACAAGCGCAAACCGAAAGGACGACCGACATGGCGATGAGTTTGCCCAGCGGCGGAGACGAGGACGAGATCAACTCGACCATCAACACCACGCCGCTGGTCGACATCATGCTGGTGCTGCTGATCATCTTCCTGATTACCATTCCGGTGGTGATCAAGTCGGTGCCGATCTCCCTGCCGGTGGCGACGAATATCGTCACTGTCACCAAGCCGGAAAACGTCGTTCTGGCGGTGGACAAAAGCGGCAACTACTTCTGGAACGACGCTCCGGTTACGAATGAAGAGCTGCTGGACATGCTTAAGATGGTCGCGGTCAAAGTGCCGCAACCCGAAGTGCATATCCGCGGCGACCGGGACGTCCGCTTCGAAAGCATCGGCAGGATCATGGCCGATCTACAACGCTCGGCCATTCTGAAGGTTGGATTCATCACCAACCCGGAACAGCCGGTATTCTAGGAAAAAACCAGAGAGGAACGCTTCCATGTCCATGAGCGTTGGTTCGGCGAGCGGCAGTGATGAAGTGATGGTGGAGATGAACACCACCCCATTGATTGACGTGATGCTCGTCTTGCTCGTGATGCTGATCGTGACCATCCCGATCCAGACCCACGCGGTCAAACTGGATCTTCCGCAAGCCAACCAGAGCACGCCACCGAGCGACGTAAAGCCTGCCGTGATCGATCTGGAGATCGACTTCGACGGGACCCCGATCTGGAACGGCACGCCGGTCAGCAGCCGCGCGCAGCTTGATAAATATCTCGAGGATTCGGCCAATCAGGTGCCGCAGCCGGAATTGCATTTGCGTCCAAACCGCCTCGCCAAATACGATGTCGTGGCGCGTACTCTGGCCGATGCGCAGCGTCTTGGCGTCACCAAGATCGGTTTTGTCGGCACCGAGCAATACATCGAATAGCGTATTCGCAATTGGTTTCTGGGCGGGGTAGTATCGCGCGGAAACCATACCCCATTGGGTTTGAGGGTTAGGGGCGTTTGCAGGTTCGGCTGGGTGACAGCCTTATCCGAACGAAAGAGGAAAACCACCGATGATCAGAAAAACCACGCGCGCGATTTCGGCCGCATTCGCATTGGGCGTTGCCGCGGCCGCCCTTTCGATTGTGTCCGTGCCGGCTTCGGCAGCGACTGCGGTTTCGACCAAAAACGAGGCGCTGGTCAAGGCGATCAATGATATGAACGCCGCCGCCAGATCGCAAAACTGGACAGAGGCGCTGGCGAAAGCCAGGGAAGCCGATGCCATCAAGGACGACAAGCCCACGGCGCTGAACGCGCCGATTCATGCGATGATCGTGACTGCTGCGATCAATGCCAAGGATTATGCGACCGCCATGGCGCAGATCGACAAGAACATCGCGGCCAAAGAAGGTGACAGAACGGCGAGCCTGCGGCAGGCGCTCAGCGTTGCCATCATGGCGAAGAACAAGGAAAAGACCGATCAGTACGCGAAGGACCTTGGGGGCAATCTCGACAACGAAACGCGCCTGTTCATCGCCAGCTCGATGATGAATTCCGGCCAGCTCAAGGAAGCGCTGGATTATGCCAAGCCGGCGCTGGAGGGAAATCCGCCGGAAGCGGCGCTGAAATTCGAAGAAGCTGTTTACTTCAAGATGAACAACCTGGCCGGCCGCCGGGCTGCGCTGGAACAGCTCGTCACGAGCTACCCCAAGCTGGAATACTGGCACGACCTGCTGCAGCTCGCCCGCAACGACAAGGGCCTCAGCGACGACCAGACGATGGATATTTACCGTCTGCGTCTGGCGGTGGGCGACCTGAAGTCCGATGCCGATTTCCAGGAAATGGCGCAGGAAGCGCTGGTCGCCGGCTATGCGACCGAAGCCAAGGGCGTGCTGGATAAGGCGCAGGCGGAAAAAATCCTCAGTGGTGAGCGCGATCAGCGTCTGGTGAAGATGGCGACCGATCGCGCCGCGCAGGACGGCGCCGCGATTGCAGACCTGCAGAAGCGCGCCGGTTCCGATCCCAACTCGGCGGTCAAGCTCTGTCTCATGTATTGGAGCACCGGCAAGAACAAGGAAGCCGAGGACAGACTTCGCGCGGCAATCGCATCCGGCAAACTCGCCGATCCTGATTCCGCCAAAGTCGCGCTCGGCCATGTACTTTTGGCGGAAGGCAAAGGGGGCGACGCCGCGACGGCCTTCGCGTCTGTGGCCAGGAACAGCAAGGAGGCGAACATCGCCCGCCTGTGGGCGATCTATGCGCGCCATCCGGAAGCGGCAGAAGGCGAAAAAGCCGAAAAACCGGCAAAAGCGGCGGCCCCGGCGCGCCGGCGGGGCTAGAATTCGGCCATCAGGTTGCCATAAATTTTCGTAATCCATGACCGGGAGCGGGTGCAGCAATGTGCCCGCCCCAGCACAACCAGAAGTTACAGTCACCTGGCCGCCGCGGACCCTGATGCGCGACGGGTGCCAAAGAAGAGGAATGTCATGACCAGATTCATCCGGCGCGGCGCCATGGCCGCACTTCTTTCCACCGCATCGGCCTTTGCGGTCACGACGCTGATCGGCGGCCACGGCGCGCTTGCCGCCGCGGCCAAGAAAGACGACACGCCAAAAATCAGCAACGCCGTCGGCAAGCCGCTGAACGAGGCGATCAAGTTCACCGATGCCGTCAAAACCGCGAAGAACGATGCCGAAAAGGCCAAGGACTTCTCCGACGCGCTGGACAAGGTCAAGGAAGCCGACGCGGTCAAGGACAAGACCCCGTATGAGGACTATCAGGTGGCGAAATTCCTCGGTTACATCGCGATCAATCAGCCGATGCCCGATTACGCCGCCGCCGCTGCCGCCTACAACCGTCAGGTCGCCTCCGGCGGTGCGCCCGATGCCGAAAAGGCCGGCGTCTACAAGGTCGCCATGCGGCTGAATTATCAGGAGAAGAGTTTCCCCGAGGCGATCAAGGACGGCGTTGCACTGCAAATGCTGGAGCCGTTCGATGACACCGAATATCTCGTGATGATCCAGTCCTATTACAGCACCGATGATTTCACCAATGCGGCGGACATGGCGAAGAAGGAAATCGCCGCCAAGACCGCATCGGGAATGAAGCCGTCCGAGGACGTTCTCGGCCTGCTGCTGAACTCGCAGATCAAGTCCAAGAATGAAGCGGGCGCGCGCGAGGCGCTCGACCAGCTCGCAATGATCTCCACCAAACCCGATGTCTGGGGCCAGGAGATGGACTTCGCGCTGGGCACAAAAGGCATGACCGACCATCAGCTGCTCAACCTGTACCGCCTCAGCGTGCTGACCGGCACAATGAAGGACACCGACTTCGCCGCGATGGCGACCATCGACCTTCAGAATGGACTGCCGAAGGAAGCGATTGCGATTCTGACCAAGGGCAACAAGACCGGCGATCTGCTGACACAGGCCAATCAACTTGCCGCCCGTGACGAACAGACATTGCCGGCCCTCGCTGCGGAAGCGGCGAAGCACATGGACGGCGAAGTCGATGTGAAGCTCGGCGAATCCTATTACACATATGGCCGCTTTGATGATGCGATCGCCGCCCTTCAGAAGGGCATCCAGAAGGGTGGTTTGAAAGACGCGACCGACGCCGAAACCACGCTCGGGATCGTGCTGCTCGCGGCCGGCAAGAAGGATCAGGCGGTCGCGGAGTTTGACAAGGCCGCTGCCGCACAGAGTGCCGCCGGTCAGGTCGCCCATGTCTGGACGCTGTACGGGAAGCGCTCGGCATAACCACGAATTTCCCGGTTGAAAAAAGGCGCGGGTGTTTTCCGCGCCTTTTTATTTGCACTCCGGTTATCCCGCGTGGGCGATGCGGCGGTAGGAAATCGCTTCGGCGACATGGCTCCGGCCGACCCCTTCGGCGCCGGCAAGATCGGCGATCGTGCGCGCCACCCTGAGCACGCGGTGATAACCGCGGGCGGTCAGGCGAATGCGTTCGGCGGCATCCATCAGCAGC
>JAGWSK010000004.1 GCA_028869355.1 Alphaproteobacteria bacterium
AAACGGTCTGCGGCTGGGAATCCCGCAGGGGCAGCCTTTGCAGAGTCTCGATTCCACGGTTGAGGCGCGCTTTTCGCAAGCCGTCGCAGCACTGCAACGCGCCGGCGCACGCATTTCCGATGAAACCATGCCGATTCTGGAGGAGCCTGCGCGGATCCAGGCGAAAGCCAGTTTTTCATCGGTTGAAAGCTATGCCGTCCACCGCAAACTGCTGTCGCAGCACGCGGACGACTATGATCCGATGGTGCGCACCCGCATCGAAGTGGGCCGCGATATCAGCGCCGCCGATTACATCGACATGCAGCGGCAGCGCGCCGATCTGGTTCGCGCCATGGACGATCGCCTCAAGGAGCTTGATGGGCTCATCATGCCCACCGTCCCCATCGTCGCGCCAAGGATCGCCGACCTGTCTGATCCGAAGGCGTCACGGGAACAAAACCTGCTGCTGTTGCGCAACCCGGCGCTCGCGAACTTCTTCGATCTCTGCGCGATCTCGCTGCCTTTGCCGCGCCAGGGAGGATTACCCACCGGACTGATGATTTTCGTGCGCAATGGTCAGGACCGCCAACTGTTCCGCATCGCCGCAGCCATGGAACGCCTATTCGCGTGATGCCATTGCCGCGCGGGCAAGCGCGGGCAGCAATTCGTTTCGCGGTTGCGGCAGATGGATCAGAAAATCCTGTTCCAGGACACTTGCAATCTCTTCGGGACTGCCGAGCACGCGCGTTTCGCTGGCGCCACTAAGATCACGAATGGTGAACTGGTTTCCGAGCAGCGTCAGTCGCTTTCCCGGCGGGTTCCGCGCCACGAAAAGTAGCGTCCTGAATTCGGAATCCGGATGCGTCGAGACATACCAGTTGGCCATCTCATGATCTTCCGGCGACTGCTCTTCGAGTGTGAAGCGATAAAGCGCGCGCCATTCGCCATCCATCTGCGCTATCAGCTCGAACCAATCACCCTGCCGGGAAATGCGATACAGTCCATGCGGCGTGCGCTGCTCAATTGTGGTGTCGAGCCGCAATGGCGCGCTCGGCGACTGGCCACCGAAACCGACATCGGCGAGATATGTGCCATCAGGCATGTCGATTTTCAGCAGCATGTGGCTGCGGCGCGCACCTGCCGGATTTAGCCGTCCGTAAACGACTCTCGCGGCCAGCGTCGTCAGGCGAAATCCGAGCGCCGTGAGTACGGCTGCAAACAGCCCATTGTGCTCGTAGCAATATCCGCCGCGCCGGCTTGAAAGCAGTTTGCGCTGAACCGACTCGAGGTCGAGACGCACGCGGCGGCCCAGCAGCGGATCGAGATTCTCGAACGGAATGGCCGCAGGGTGCAGCGCGTGCAGCGCGCCTAATGTTGCCAGCGAGGCTTCTCTGGGACCCGAATAACCCACGCGGTCAAAATAGGCTTCGAGATTTACCGGCTGGTCCACGCACACCGCCTTCGCGCAATTTCATCTGATCTGATCGATCTGATCACATCGGGGCCGGAGGCGGCGGCGGATCCGGAGGCAGTGGAATGAATTCGCGATTGTCCCGATCGGGCAGCTTGAACCTGCCGGCGCGCCAATCGGCCTTCGCCCGCGCAATTCGATCCTTCGATGACGCTACGAAGTTCCATTCGACGTGACGTTCGCCGATCGGATCGCCGCCCAAAATCATAACCGCTGACTCACCCAACGCTTTGAAAACCGCCGGGCCGCCCGGGGCAAAAATCAGCATCCGCCCTTGGCCAAACTCCCGTCCGTCCACCTCGACAGTTCCGGACACAATGAATGCCGCCTGTTCCCTGTAGCCATGCGGCATTTCGAGTCGCGCATTTTGCGTGAGCCGCACATCGGCATAAAACATTGGCGAGTGGGTTTTGACTCTCGCCCGAAGGCCATAGGCTTCACCGGCGATCAGGCGAATTGCGGCTCCATCACTTTTGGTCTGTGGCAAATCAGACCCTTCATGATGCGAAAAAGCCGGCTCCGTCTCTTCCTGTTCTACCGGCAAACCGACCCAGGCCTGTATGCCGTGCACGTGGTCGCCTTGCGCACGCTCTTTTTCAAAGCGCTCGGAATGGGTGATGCCCCGCCCGGCGACCATCCAGTTGACTTCGCCGGGACGG
>JAGWSK010000047.1 GCA_028869355.1 Alphaproteobacteria bacterium
GATTCATACAGGTTCACCAGTCCGGGACCGGACAACACCATTTCGGCCGAGACATGCGCATATTGCCGCCGCAGGATGTCGACAATTGCCGCCTCGCGGGAATCCGAAGCAGCCAGCGTGACATTTCCCCCTTCGCCGGCAACTGCAATCCAGCCCGAGGGACCGGGTACAAGTCCGCCGGCGCCCAGCCCCGTTCCGGGACCGAGCACGGCGATGGGCATATTGGCCGCCGGTGAGCCGTCGCCAACCCGCAGTCGCAACTCGGCGGGAATTTCGGGCACGGACAGGGCATTCGCCGCAAAATCATTGATGACGTGCAGTTGCTTCCAGCCAAACTCCCGCCGCATGCCCTCGACGGAAAACGTCCAGGGGCTGTTCATCATGACGATCTTGTCGCCGGTCACCGGTCCTGCCACTGAAAAGGCTGCTTCGGCCGGGTGCTTTTCGGCGGGAACACCGGCGAGATATTTGCTGACGGCATCCTCGATCCGCTCGCAATCGGCGACCGCAATGATCTCTACACGGTCGAAATCTCCACCCTCGAGCAGGGCAAACCGCGCATTCGTGCCGCCGACATCGGCCACAAGTCGTGTGCCTGTCATGGCGAAAGCAATTTCCCGGCGGCGGACACCGGAGCAGCGCGCGAATAGATCAGACCCATGGCGGCGATCGCCGCCGCGCCGAGCAGCATCGGAACCGATGCGGCGTAGAACAGGTCAACCGGCGACCAGCCACCGGCCAGCATGACACCCGCCATAAACGGACCCAACACGCCGCCGAAGCGGCCGATCCCGAGCGACCATCCGATTCCGGTTCCGCGCAGCGCAGTCGGATAGAAAAATACCGACAGCGCGTTGTTGGCCTTCTGCCCGCCGGAAAGGCAGAAGCCGACAAAAAATGACACAACCACTGTCAGCCAGGGCACCGGCGACACGAGGATTCTCGCCATCACAACGACCGATAGCGCGGACAGCGCGAACAGGCCAGACACCACAGCATACGGACCATAGCGGTCCATCAGGGGGCCAATGATGATCGCCGCGGCAATACCGCCCGCAAGCCCAATCGTTGTTGCCGTGATTGCGACCTGCTGCGACAGCCCGGATTGCACCAGCAACGAGGTCAGCCACTTCTGCAGGAAAAAGTAGATCATCAAATTCATGAACATGCCGGCCCAGATCAGCATGGTTCCGGTGGCGCGGCCGTCCTGCACCAGTTGCCCGAGCCGGACGCTCTGCGCATGTTTTCCGGCGGTGATGCGGGTCGTGGCGGAAATCCGCAAGCCTGGAGCGACGCGCCGTATGAGTGCCGCCGCATGCGCGCTTCCATTGCCGCGGTTGATGAGAAATTCCAGCGACTCCGGCAGTGCAAATATGAACAGAACCGACAGAGCGAGCGTTCCGATTCCGCCGGTCGCCAGTACGGCTCGCCAGCCGAACGGTTCGAGCAGCAGACCGGACGCCACTCCGGCCGCAATCTGCCCGAGCGAGAACCCGATATAGATGAGCGTAATCGAACTCGAGCGCATGCGCTCGGGAAAATATTCGCCGGTCAACGCAACCGCACTCGGCATCGCGCCGCCCACCCCAATGCCGGTGAGAAACCGAAACACCAGCAGCAACGGCACACCGCTCGCGGTAATGGTCAGGAATGTCATGGCGCCGAACGCGGCCGTGCACGCAATCAGCATCCGTTTGTGGCCAAAGCGCGCCGACAACGGCGAAATAAACAAATAGCCGAGCAGCAACCCGACCATGTCGGCACTGAGGATCGTGCCGAGCGTGCTGTTCGGCACGTGCCACAGTCGCGTGATCTGCGGTGCGATATAGCCGATCGCTGAAGTATTGAAACCTTCGACCAGCAGGGCGCAGCCGGAAAGCAGCGCGACCAGGATTTGCAGACCGCTGATGGGTACGCGATTGATCAGCGCGTCGGTATCGATGGCAGCGACGGTTTCGGCGTCCATACACTAGCCTTTTGCGGCGGCAGTTTGTACCGCGGGTTCCGGCGCCGCGCGTTCTGCGGGTGATGCGCCATAGGCTCTGCCCATGGCCGCAACCGCGATTGCGCCCAATACCATCGGCACCGCTGTCGCCGTGAACACCGCGGCGGAAGACCATCCGCCGGTGAGCAGATATCCGGCCATCAGCGGGCCAATGATTGCGCCTATTCGGCCGATTCCCAGTCCCCATCCAAGACCGGTGGAGCGCAGCGCAGTCGGGTAAAAATAAACGCAGAGCGCATTGCCGCCTTTCTGCACGCCGCTGGTGCAGAATCCCGAACCGAAGGACGAAGCCGCAATCAGCGCCGCCGCTTCCCATGACAGCGAAAGTCCGAGCATGAGGCTGAACAAGCCGCCGGTCAGGAACAGAC
>JAGWSK010000463.1 GCA_028869355.1 Alphaproteobacteria bacterium
CGCAGGCGAACCGTGGCCGAACCATCGCCCGCCAACTGTACTTCGGCCGGCGCAGGCGGCCGTGTCGAACGCACCTTTACCGAACACGAAACGGACTCCGCGCCGGGTGGGCCAAGCCAATTCACGTCCGACAAGGAGAACGTCTTTGTCCTGAGCGAATCGCGCGGCCCCACGATGACGCGGCGGTTCGCCGCGTCGATACGATTTACGAACAGCGGCTCACGATTCCCGGAAAGTCCCAATCCCCGGCGCTGCCCGACCGTGAAGTTGATCACGCCGGAATAGGTCCCGAGTACCCGGCCATCGGAATCCACGACCTCGCCCGGTTCAGCCGCCTCAGGCCGTAGCTTCCGCACGACATCGGAATAGCGCCCCTGAGGCACAAAGCAGATATCCTGCGAATCGGGTTTGTCTGCGACCAGAAGACCCAATTCGCGCGCAATGTCGCGCACTTGTTCCTTCGGCATGCCGCCCAATGGAAAGCTCAACTGCGCCAGCTGTTCGCGGGTGGTCGCAAAGAGGAAATAACTCTGGTCGCGCCGCTCATCGGCCGCGCGGTGAATCTCGGCCCCCTCCACTGCGTCGACGCGCCGGACATAATGGCCGGTCGCGAGAAGATCGGCGCCGAGTTCACGCGTCAAATCCAGCAAGTCGCCAAATTTGATGCGCTGATTGCAGCGGACACAGGGAATGGGAGTCTCACCGCGGGTGTAGCTGTCGGCGAAGTCCTCGATCACCGCCCGCCGGAAACGATCTTCATAATCCAGCACGTAATGGGCGATTCCGAGCCGTTCCGCGACCCGCCTTGCATCGTGGATGTCCTGGCCCGCGCAACATGCGCCCTTGCGGTTCACAGCCGCGCCATGGTCGTAAAGCTGCAATGTGACGCCCACCACATCCAGGGATTGCTGCGCCAGCAAAGCCGCAACCACTGACGAATCGACCCCTCCCGACATGGCGACCACCACGCGGGGCCGATGTTGTGAACCGCTGATGGGGGACACGGAGTTCATGGCGGCGCGAATATAGGTCGCGTGTGCGACCAGGCAAGCCGCAGCGAGGTTTTTGCTGAGCGTCCCCGCCTCCGGGTGAGGGGGGAAGTTAAACCTGATTAATCTCTGGCCGCGGCATGGCGCCGCAGATGCCGGCGCATAAGGCTCTGCTCGCGCCTGAGCTCTGCCTTCGTTTCGGCCGCTACGGCAGCGCGCTGCCGCCGTTGGTCGTCCGCGACCTCCGCCGCCGTAAGTTCCTCCACCGCCGTCGCGAGCTCCTGTTCCAGCAAATTTCGATCCTCTTCCAGCTCGGCACGGGTCTTTTCAATGTTCGTGCGACGCTCTTCCATGGCCTGGAGAATACGGGGAATTGCGAGCCTGGCTATGGCTTTGCCGCTGCGAACCCGCTCCCGCTCCGCGGCCTGGTTCAATTGCCGAAGATTCTCGTCAAGACCCAGCTTCATCTGGTCCAGCGCCAGCAGACGGCGTTTCAGCCGTTCCACTCCGGAGCGCTTCGACTGCAAAAAGCTGTTTCTGTTCAACGGTATCGTCCCAGATAACCCGTCCTTTATCGGGCAGAGTGCTTAAGCCCGAGTTACAGCCAGAGCACAAATCTGTGGGACTTTGCTGAACCCGGCGCCAAGGCCAATCGGCTGGGCTGCAGGGAACCGTGCATCGAGGGTCGACTGAAAGCACCTGTTAACCAATTTACGTTAAAGTGGTTAACCGGGTGATCGGGGAAGCCGATCAATCGCCGGCCAGGGGACGAAGAAATGCGCGTGCTTTTGATTGAAGATGACAGCGCTGTTGCTCGGAGCATCGAACTGATGCTGCGCTCCGA
>JAGWSK010000464.1 GCA_028869355.1 Alphaproteobacteria bacterium
AAATACAGCGAGTACAGGAACAGCGCCGCGATGAGTCTCATAAGACCGGGCGCGCTCACCAGCCACAGCATGGCGGGATAGGCGGTGATAACCGCCGCGCCGGTGGCGAGCAGCATCAGCGGCCGGGAGCCGAATCGGTCCGCCAGGGCGCCACCGATCGGCAGCCACACCAGATTCGAAATGCCAATCAAGAGTGTCGCGAGGAAGAAGGTCCTGGGCGCCATATGTAGCGCCGCGCGCGCATAGGTCGGGGTGTAGGCGGTGATCAGATAGAAACTCACCGTGGTCATCACCGTCAGCGCAATTCCCGTGACCACCAGCTTCCAGTGTGCCGTCAGCATATCCAGCACTTCGTGCGTCGAGTGCGGATGCGGGCGACTGCGGAAAGCGTCGGTCTCTTTCAGCGAGCTTCTCAACCACAGGATCAACGGAATCGCGGCCAGCCCGGCGAACAGTGGAATGCGCCAGCCCCAGACCTGCATCTGGTCAGGCGAAACGGCCGCGGTCAGCGCGAAACCAAAGAACGCCGCAACGACGACCGCCACCTGCTGACTGACGCCCTGCCATGAACAGTAGAAGCCGCGGCGGCCGGGCGCGGCGATTTCAGAAAGATAGATCGCAACCCCGCCGAACTCAGCGCCCGCCGAAAAGCCCTGCACCAATCGGCCCGCAATGATGATCAACGGCGCGGCCAATCCGATCGTCGCATAGGATGGCGTCACTGCAATCGAGAGCGTGCCCGCCGCCATCATCGACAGCGCCACAATCAATCCATTGCGGCGGCCTTTGCGATCCATATAGGAGCCGAGAACGATCGCACCCAGCGGGCGCATCAGGTAACCCGCGCCGAAGGTCACCAGCGACAGCATCAGCGATGCGAAGGCGCTTTTCGCGGGGAAGAATGCGGCTGCGATATAGGCGGCGTAATAGCCGTAAACGACAAAGTCGTAGGCTTCGATGAAATTGCAGGCGGCGACGCGGACAATCGCTCCGATTTTGCCGTGCGGCCTTCGTCCCGCGGTATCCATGTCAGGGTTTAGCGGTTTTGCGGCACTGCAACCCCGATCATGCAGTCACGCGTGACCAGCCCGGCGAGCTGCTCCGCGCCCAGTCTTTCGGTTCCTTCAGGGCGCATCGGGAGCACGAGATAGCGCATGTCGGCGGTGGAATCGTGCACCCGCAGTTCGACCGGGGCCGGGATTTCGGTGCCGAATTCGCGCAACACCGCGCGCGGTTCGCGCACGGTACGCGAGCGGTATTCCCGGCTCTTGTACCAGGACGGCGGCAGCCCGAGCACCGCTCGCGGGTAGCAGGAGCACAGTGTACAGACGATCATGTTGTGCACGGCGGGCGTGTTTTCGACGACCACGAGTTGGGTCCCGCCCATGTCCAGCCCGAAATCCCTGATCGCTTCCGTGCCGTTCTTGAGGAGGCGTTGCTTGTACGCGGGATCCGTCCAGGCGCGGGCCACGATTGTCGCGCCCCTGGCCGGCGTGATGGAATCGCGGAATTCGATCGCTTTGCGGATTTCCTCCGGCGTGACGATCCCCTTCTCGACCAGAAGCTCCTTAATCGCCAGTCCCAGCACCTGATAATAGGAATGGATTTTCTCATCCTTTGCCGGCGGCGGATGTGGATGCGCGTGCCCCGCTTCGCCGTGATGACCGGCATGTTCCTGCATCGCACTCACCATCAGATTTTCGCCAGCCAGTGTTCGTAGATGTCGATGTCGAGCGTGTCGGCATCGGAACCGGAATAATCCGGCCACAGATCTTTCTGCCTGAAACGGACTTCGTACAGCGCCTTCGGC
>JAGWSK010000048.1 GCA_028869355.1 Alphaproteobacteria bacterium
GTCAACGGCAGCACGACGCCGAAAACGGCTTGATCGCCGGAAACACGCGAGTGACCGCGACTGAGCGCGCGGAAAGTTTCGCGGAAATCGCTGCGGCGATCGGAGTTGGCCTCCGGTCGCCGCATTTCCGCGACGTCGAGGGCGCCCGCCCCGCAATCGGTTGGTTTGAAGTCCATACCGAGAACTTTTTCGGCGGTGGTCCTCCACTCGCGATGCTGGAGTCCGTGCGGCGAGATTATCCTCTCAGCCTCCACGGCGTGGGCTTGTCGTTGGGGACGGCGTCCGGGCTCGACATCGCCCATCTCCGGCGATGCAAGGCGCTGATCGATCGTTTTCAGCCCTGCCTGGTGTCCGAGCATCTTTCCTGGAGCGTGGCCGACGGAATTTACCTGAACGATTTGCTGCCCCTTCCGTACACCGAGGAAACCCTGGCAATCGTCTCGGACAACATTTCGGCCGCCCAGGAGAGTTTCGGGCGGCGTATTCTCGTCGAAAATCCTTCGCGCTACCTGAACTTCCGCCATTCCGCGATTCCGGAACCGCAATTTCTTGCCGAACTGGCGCGGCGCAGCGGATGCGGCATCCTTCTTGATGTGAACAATATCCATGTGACCTGCACGAATCTCGGAGCGGAACCCGGCGATTACTTTGAGGCACTGGCCGGCTGTAAAATCGGCGAGATTCATCTTGCCGGTCATTCACGTGTCGCGCGCTGCGGCATCGAATTGCTGATCGACGACCACGCCTCGATTGTACCCGATCCGGTCTGGCGCCTTTATGAGCGGGCAATCGACCAATTTGGTCTCGTGCCCAGCCTTATCGAATGGGACAAGGACCTGCCGGGCTTTAACACGCTCATTGGTGAGGCACGCAAAGCCGAGCGGATCGCGCAAACCAGGTTTGACGGACATGCTCGCGCCGCGTGAATTCCAGACAGCGTTTCGCCGCGCCCTACTCGAGCGCGATACTCTGTCGCTTGAACTCATGTTGCCGGAAATCGATGGAGGCCCGCTCGCGGCGGACGAGCGCCTGGAAGTCTACCGCAACAACGTGTTTGCCTCCCTGACCGAGGCGCTCAAGGAGACCTTCCCGGCGGTCTGCCGCCTGGTGGACGAACGCTTCTTCGCCCACGCCGCGCGGGAATTCATCTCGCTTCATCCCCCTGAGAAGCCGGCCCTCATCGATTATGGTGCCCGACTCCCCGATTTTCTGGCGAGCTTCCCGCCGTGCCGCGATCTTCACTATTTGCCCGATGTGGCGCGCTTCGAATGGCTGATGAATGTGGCGGCGAATGCGCTGGATGCCGAGGCAATCGCGCAGGATGCGCTCGCGTCGTTTCATGCCGAGCAAGCGCCCCGCCTCGTGTTCACACTCCATCCCTCGTATGGCTTCGTCGAGTCGGCTTTTCCGATTGATCGCATCTGGCGCGCGAACTGCCCCGGCGCCAATGACGATGAGGAGATCGATCTTGCGGCCGGCGGCGTGAAACTTCAGGTCAGCCGCCGGAGTGCAGAAGTGGTTGTCCGCAAACTTGACAGGGCGGAATTCGCTTTTCGCGACGCTCTCAGCGCAGGTCATCCTTTGGCAAATGCCCTGGAACGAGCGTTTGCGGAGCAGGCCGATTTCGCCGCAGCGGATGCCATGATTACGCTATTCGCAGAAGGCGCGATTGTCGCGATAAACTTGTCTCCCGCCCCTGGAGAGCAAGGCCAATGCTGAACCTGGCCGCGACGCTCATCGCCTGGGCGGAACGCTTTCCGCTTGGCATCCTCCAGTTTTTGTTCCGCGTTACGATTGCGGCCGTGTTCTTTAAGTCGGGTCTGACCAAGATCGCGAGCTGGTTCAGCACGGTCGCGCTTTTCGCCAATGAGTATCGGGTTCCGGTCCTGCCGCCGGAAGTCGCAGCGTATATGGCGGCAACGATTGAACTGACCTGCCCGGTTCTCCTGGTCCTCGGGCTCGCGACGCGCCTCGCCACGCTGCCCATGCTCGGCATGACCTTCGTCATCGAAACCTTCGTCTATCCTGAAGACTGGCTGGAACACCTGACCTGGGCGACCACGCTGCTGTTCATCCTGACCCGCGGACCGGGTCCGGTCTCGCTCGACCACTTCATCGCGAAGGCGCTTTCGCGGCGCAGTGATGCGGCGCCGTCACGGGCTGCAGCAGAGTGAAAGCGTATGGCCAGCGGAGCGCGATTGATTTGCGCTTCAACGATTCAACAGACGGGGTGGCATTCTGAGTTGATGCACTTGTCGTCGACCCGATGACGACGCGAAAACTCGACCGATAGTTTGTTGGTTTACCCCGCTACTGCTCGCGTCACACGACTAAGGAGAAACGCTATGGTCAAAGCCATCTGGAAAGGAAAAGTGCTCGCAGAATCCGACCGGACGGAGGTTGTCGAGGGCAACCATTACTTCCCCGCCGAAGCGGTACATAAAGAATTTTTCAAGCCCAGCGAGACGCACAGCGTGTGCCCCTGGAAGGGCGTCGCAAGCTACTACTCCATCGAAGTTGACGGCGAAAAGAATCCGGATGCGGCCTGGTATTATCCAGAACCAAAACCGGCAGCACGCAATATCGCGGGCCGGATTGCATTCTGGAAAGGCGTTCGTATCGAGACAGCCTGACCCCGAAGCGTAACTCGTAACGCGTCCGCCCGTGGCACTCGTTCCGATCTCATCCGGACGAATCCGACGATCTAAATGGGTGTATCTGCGGATAAGGAGATTCCTTATGGGAGAGAGAAAGCAGCCTGGTGGAATGGCCGCCGTGGCCGCCTTTCTCTCGTTCGCCGCGTTGCTGATCTTTTCGCGAGCCGCGGTTGCGCAAAGCTCGCCACCTTATTATGTCAACCGCGAATACCGGTTTGCCATCATTTTTCCGGGTGAGCCCAGGGCGAGGGACATCACCTTCCGGACATTCTCAGGCGATCCCTTTCCGGCGCGCCAGTTGTACATCGAACGAGGCACCGAACGATTCACGGTGACCGTTGTGGATTTCTCGACCGGTCCGGCTGTAGATCAGCTGATCGTCTTTAACGCTGCGGCCGCCTTGCGCCCAAGGGGTGAAGTTCTGTTGGATTTGGCTCGCGATTATGGTGGCCGTTCAGGGATGCCAGGCCGCCAGCTCGACATCGTCGAAAGCAACGGGCATCAGCTGCGCGCCTCCGTTTATATGTGGGACCATCGCCTTTTCATCACGGAAGCGAGCGCTGCACCAGGGTCGTCCGACGCTCTGCAGTTCACGGAGTCGATCACGCTCCTCGGACCCGACGGCAACCCGGTCTAAGCCACGTACCACGGGGATGATTTCGCGCCGCAGTCCTGGAGCAGGCGGGGCAGACCGGCCATGACGAGTTTTTCTACGAGCGCCTCACCAGACTGCGCGGCTCATCTCTGCGGGCCGCGTCCGTTTCAATGAAGACCATCGACGCAGGAAGCGATCCTACCGGCTCGCGGCGCGTATTTTGTCCAGCGTTTCAATGACGAGCCCAACCGGGGGCCGCTTCGTGTATGTCGCTTCGTAGAGTTTGTCCTGGATCATGCCTTTACGATCCAGAATGAAGATGATCGGGCGGGGCACACCATAAGCGCGGTTTCCTGGAGGATATTGCGGGTCGCGCAGCCCATAACGGTCGATCACTTCGGATCTCGGATCGCTCAACAGCGTGTATTTGATGCCGCGCCGTTCGATGAATGTCGCCAGGATTTGCGGCGAATCGTAGGAAATCCCGGCCAGCCGATAGCCACGCTTTTCGATATCGGCCACACCCGTATTCAGGTCCATCATCTGGGCCTGACAATAGGGACACCAATCCGCAGAGCGGAAAAAGAACAGCACCAGTCCCTTTTCGCCCATCAGCGATTCGATCGAACGGGGCTTGCCTGTCTGGTCGAGCGGCGTTCCGATGGCCGGCGCTTTTGAACCCGTCGGGGGACCAAGCTCGAAATCGGGATTCGCCAAAACCGGCAGTGCCAGTCCCACAAAAAGAAGAACCGCGAGTGCCATTCGCATATCGAATCCCTTTCGTTATGAGCGGCCGGGCACAGGAATAGCCCAACATAGGTTCGGACGCGCCGCCCCGAATGTTACTCTGGCCGACAAAAATCGCGCAATGCCGGGAGTTGCGCGGCGCGCACGCGAAGACGACAGTGTTCGGGCGATTCGGGCCAATGCGAACATGATCATCCGTATTGCCGGATTTGATCCGGGACTGGCACGTACCGGCTGGGGGATCATCGAATCCGACGGCGTGCGGCTGACGCATATCGCCAACGGTGTGATCGCGACCAAAGCGGCCATGCCTCTGGGTGAACGGCTCGCGCAGATCCATCGCGCAATATCCGCGCTGCTGGCGCAATTCTCGCCCAGCACAGTTGCCGTCGAGCAGGCATTTGTCGCCAAAGATCCCGTCGCCGCACTCAAGCTCGGACATGCTCGCGCCATGCCGCTGCTCTGCGCCGCCGAAGCCGGGCTGCCGGTCGCGGAATACGCGCCCAATCACATCAAGAAATCGATTGTCGGAGTCGGCCACGCCGACAAGGCACAAGTGCAGGCGATGGTCAGACACTTGTTGCCGCGAGCACAGTTCGAAGCCGCCGACGCAGCCGACGCGCTGGCCTGCGCCATCGCGCATGCGCATCTCTCGTCCACCGGCGCCCGTATCGCCGCAGCATTGTCGTCATGATCGGGAAGCTGACCGGCACCGTCGACTCCATTGCCGCAGATCACGCGATCATCGATGTCGCCGGCGTCGGATATATGGTGCATTGCCCGTCATCGACACTCGTGCGCCTGTCGCAAGGCACCAGTGTCAGTCTCGCGATCGAGACGAAAGTCTCGGAAGAAGCGATTCGGCTCTATGGTTTCATTTCGGCCCACGAACGCGACTGGTTCCGTCTGCTGCAGACCGTGCAGGGTGTTGGCGCGCGCGTGGCGCTGTCGATTCTTTCCGCTCTCAAAACCGCCGAGATCGAGCGCGCCATCGTCCTTGGCGACAAGGCGGTGCTCGGCCGCGCCCAGGGAGTCGGGCCGAAACTTGCGGCGCGCCTGATCGCGGAACTGAAAGACAAAGTGAGCGGCATCGCGATTCCGGCGGCTGCGGTGCACGCCGATTTGCGCGGGGCATCGGCGCCGGCGCGCAGCGTTGAAGCCGAAGCCATCGCCGCGCTGGTCAAACTCGGTTATCCCCAAAGCGCGGCGAGCGACGCTGTGGCCCACGCGGCGCAGGCGATCGGGCCGAATGCCGACGCCCTGCCGCTCGATGTGCTGATCCGCGAATCCCTCCGTCTCTCCGCCAGAATTTGACGCGCTTCAAAAATCCGCGGAATTCACGCACAGTGCCGCAACGGTAAGAGACGATTCATGGCACTGCCCAAAACCAAAACCGCTGAACCTGCCGGCCGTATGGTGACGGCCGAACGCCGCGAAGAAGACACACTCGAGGCCAGCCTGCGCCCCCGGCAGCTCAGGGAATTCATTGGGCAAAAACAGGCGCGGGAAAACCTGACGGTGTTTATCGAAGCGGCGAAGTCACGCAACGAACCGCTCGACCATGTGCTGTTTTCCGGTCCGCCGGGTCTGGGCAAGACCACGCTGGCGCAAATCGTCGCCAAAGAGCTCGGCGTGGGATTCCGCGCCACCTCCGGCCCGGTCCTTGTCCGCGCCGGCGATCTCGCGGCGCTGCTCACCAATCTGGAAGCACGCGACGTGCTGTTCATCGACGAGATTCACCGGCTCAATCCGGTGGTCGAGGAAATCCTTTATCCGGCGATGGAGGATTTCGAACTCGATCTCATCATCGGCGAGGGACCATCGGCGCGCTCGGTGAAGATCGGTTTGCAGCCGTTCACGCTGATTGGCGCGACAACACGCTCCGGCCTCCTCACCACGCCATTGCGCGACCGCTTCGGCATCCCGATCCGGCTTAATTTCTACGACACCGGCGAACTGATTCAGATCGTCGCCCGCGGCGCGCGCGTGCTTGGATTGCCCCTGAGCCCCGACGGCGCCCGCGAAATCGCCATGCGCTCGCGCGGCACACCGCGGATTGCCGGACGGCTGTTAAAACGGGTGCGGGACTTCGCGGCCGTGGCGGGCCGGGTCGAAGTCGATCAGGTGGTCGCCGATGCGGCGCTCGCGCGACTGGAAGTCGATCAACAGGGCCTGGACGCGTTCGACCGGCGATATCTTGCGCTGATCGCGGAGAGTTTCGCCGGCGGACCCGTCGGGATCGAGACGCTCGCCGCAGCATTGGGCGAACCCAGCGACGCGATCGAGGAGATCGTCGAACCCTATCTCATCCAGCAGGGGCTGGTGCAGCGCACGCCGCGCGGCCGCGTACTGACCGGCAAAGCCTTTGCCCATCTCGGTCTGCCGCAGCCCGGAAATGCACCGCAGCAACCCCATCTGTTCGACGATGACGGCGAATGATCATGCCGCCATGCCGTCCGGCGGCTGGATGGAAGACCGGACGCATGTCTTTCCAGTCCGCGTCTATTATGAGGACACGGATTTTTCCGGCTTCGTCTATCACGCGAGCTATCTCAAATTCATTGAACGTGGGCGCTCCGAATTCCTGCGCATCTGCGGCATCGGTCATCGCGAACTGCTGAACGCGACCGAACCATTGTTCTGGACGGTGCGCAAAATCGAAATCACGTATCTGCGGCCCGCCCGTATCGAGGATGCGCTGACCGCGTGCACGCAGGTTGCCGGCATCACCGGCGCGCGCATGTTCCTCGATCAATGGATCGAGCGCGGCGGCGAGATGCTCACCCAGGCCGCCGTTGAAGTCTGCCTGATCGGTGCTGCCGGGCGGCCGCGGCGCGTCCCCGGCGCGATTCGCAAACAAATGGAATTTTACGTCCAAAGCGCCAATAATCCCGCAGGTGATCAGGAGCATTGAATGCGCAAACTGACTCTGATGCTTGCTGCGGCACTGTCCTGCCTCATCGGGGCGGTGCCTGCGTCGGCGCTGTCGCAAAACCCGTACATCGCGCCTGCGGATTACGACGTGCTGCATCTCCTGCCACCACCGCCGGCGCCCGGATCGCAGGCCGAACGCAAGGATGTCGAAGCTGTTGCCGAATTGCGCGCGGCGAGCAGCCCGGAACGCGTCGCACTCGCCGAAAAGGATGCGACTGTTGGGCTGAATGCGTTCGCGGGCACGCTTGCGCCCGGTTTTGATTTCGCAAAACTCCCGGATGTGGAAGCGTTCTTCGGCAAAGTCGGCCGCGACGCGCAATTTGCAACCACACTCGGAAAAGACTGCTGGGAACGGCCGCGTCCGTTTGTGCTCGACAGCGACATTCATCCGCCGGGGACAATGAAAGAGGGAACACTGGCGCGGCCGGGCGACAGAAACACCGCCCCGCATGGGCCGGGATCACCCTGCCCGCCGCTCGGTCTCGTCCCGCAATACAGCTATTCCTATCCAAGTGGCCATTCGACCTTTGGCGCCATGACCGCCATTCTTTTGTCCGACATGGTGCCGGAAAAGCGTACCGAGCTTTACGCCCGCGGCTGGCAATTCGGCGAAAGCCGGATCGTCGGCGGTGTGCACTATCCGACAGATGTGGATGCCGGCCGAATCGACGCCACGGCACTGGTTGCGGTGATGATGCGCAGTCCGGACTTTCGCACCGACCTGGCGGCCGCAGGCGCGGAGTTGCGTGCCTCTTTGGGGCTCAACCCATGAGCGTTTTCCGCCGAAGCATGTCGCCGGCCTGAACGGGGCGGTCGCCGACTCGGCGTTAAAAAGGCGTCAATTTTAAAATGGCTGGACACATTTGCGATTCAAGGAAATCGCAAAGTGGCATGGCTGGAACAGCGGCCGGATGGCTCCGTTAACGCCGGCTCGGGGTCAAAATTCAGCCACGTTTGGATGAGTTCACTAGGCTTGGCCGGTGCGCCGGGCAGCAATCGATTATTGGGCGGGTGAAGAGCTTGTCGAAAACATCGTCGAAGGCATGGTGCCGTTGGCTTGGCGTGTTTTTCGCCTCGCTTCTCGTTTGTATCGCCGCGTCCGGAACCATGAGCTCCGCCGTCGCACAATTCCAGCGCGCCGCGCCGGTTGAAGCGGGACGCCCGCCCTCCGCGGCGCCTGTCGGACCGGCCGCGGACAGTGCGCCATTGGCGGCCCCCCCGGGGACCGAAAGTCCCACCGCCGCTGCAATCTCGGAAATCGAGGGCGCATTCACGCCGGTCGGCCTGTTCGTCAGGGCCGACATCGTCGTCAAGGCCGTGTTGGTGCTGCTTATTCTCGCGTCCTTCTGGTCATGGGTTCTGATCATCGACAAGTCGATGGTGTTCGGCGCGCTGAAGCGCAAAGCCAACACCTTTGAATCCAGCTTCTGGTCGGGCCGCTCGCTGGATGATCTTTATGCGCAGCATTCGCACACCGCCGATCAGCCGTTTACCGCGGTATTCGTCGCAGCGCTCCGCGAATGGAAACGCTCGTTCGAAGCCGGACCGCCCAAGGAATGGCAGCTCGCAGGCCTCAAAGAACGCGTCGAAAAAGCCATGAATGTTTCGATTCAGCGCGAGGTCGAAAAGATCGAGCGCGGACTGGGCTATCTCGCCACTGTGGGTTCAACCGCGCCCTTTGTCGGCCTGTTCGGGACGGTCTGGGGGATCATGACGGCTTTCCAGGCGATCGCGGCACGGCAGGACACAACATTGGCCGTGGTTGCGCCGGGTATTGCGGACGCGCTTTTCGCAACCGCATTGGGCCTTGTCGCCGCCATTCCGGCGGTCGTGGCCTATAACCGTTTTCTCAACGAAGTCGGCCGTTACACCGTCCGGCTCGAATCCTTTGCCGAAGAATTCTGGACCTTCCTGTCGCGGCAGCTTGACGAAAGGACGCGTTGATGCCGGCGGTGATGAGCAATCCCCGCAAGTCCGGCGGCCGCGGCCGCCGCGGCCGGCCCATGTCCGAAATCAATGTCACGCCCTTCGTCGATGTGATGCTCGTGCTGCTGATCGTCTTCATGGTCACAGCACCGCTTCTCACAGTTGGCGTGCCGGTCGATCTGCCGCAAACCCGCGCCAAGCAGCTCGGCGAGGACCGCGAACCGCTGGCGGTCACGATCGACAACGGCGGAAAGATTTTTCTGCAGAATACGCCAATCGCGGCCGACGATCTGGTCCCCAAGCTGATGGCGATTTCCAACAACGGGTACAATCAGCGGATTTTTGTCCGCGGTGACAAGGCAGTCGACTACGGCAAGGTGATGCAGGTGATGGGACTGTTGAATTCGGCGGGCTTCACCCGCATCGGCCTGGTCACCGACACGGTAAAGAAGCCGCTGCAGGTGCGCTGAGTGCGTTGAATTGCGGATTGCATCGCACGCGTAACGAAATGCTGGATTGGGCATGTTGAGGCGAAGCGTCATTGCATCGGGCTTTCTGCATGTGGCGGTGATTGCAGCCACCAGCATGGCCTGGACGTCGTCTTATAGCCTGCCCGACGAAACGCCGGCGACGATTCCGGTCGATCTGATCACGGTCGCCGATGTCACCAATGTGGCTCCGGCACAGCCCGATCCGCCCAAGGTGCAACCACTGCCCGATCCGCAACCGCCGCCGCTGCCGCCCGTGGTTGCACCGCCGCCCGACGAAGCTGAATTGGCTCCCGAACCGGACAAACCGCTCCCCAAACCCGAACCGGAAAAAGAACTGTTGGCCAAGGCACCTGAGCATCCGGTGCGGCCGAAACTGAAGCCCACGCGCGAGAAGCCGCAGAAATTCGATGTCGATTCCGTGCTCGCTTTTCTCGACAAAAGCGCGCCGCAAACCCCGCCCGCCCCTGCGCCGGCAGTGAAAAAAGCCGAAGTGCCCATGCAGGGATTGGGCGCCCAGGACGCTTTCACGCTTGATATAAAGGA
>JAGWSK010000465.1 GCA_028869355.1 Alphaproteobacteria bacterium
CGTCGAAGCAGATGGCCTTTCCACATCCACAAACCCGAAAGCAGCATAACCGGAAGGAACACAAACCGGGTCGCGGGCGCGTAATCCGGAATGACTTCAAACGGACTGTAGATGTAACCGATGATCGGAATACCGCAAATGACATGGACCCAACGGATGACCGTACGCGTTTTGGGAATTTTCATGTTTCAATCTGTCCGTGCCAGGACGTTTTCGAGATTGGCAAAGGACTGTTGCCAGCCGTGCCTCGCGCCATGCCAGGCCTGCTTCTGATCCGCCCGGAATCCCGACTGCTCCATGCGTAGCCGCGTGCCCACGTCCGTCCGCGTCAGAGTCCAGGTGACGACACTTTCAAGGCCATAAGCCGCCCAGGAATATGCCAGCACTTTGTTCGGTTCGATTTCGAGGACTTCACAGTCAACGACGATGTTCACGTCGGGTTTGGGGCTCCTGCGAAAGTTGAAGCGATGGCCCACGGCCGGCTTGAAATCACCCTGCATCAGCCATTCCTCGATCAGGTGCGGTTGCGTCAGCGCACGCCAGAGCTTTTCCGGCGGAAACGGAAACTCACGTTCGACAATGACGGATCGCGTTTCGGCCGCAGACTCGTTCATTTCCAGCGCATCAGTTGAGTGATTTGAATGAGATTGCCGCAGGTGTCGTTCAGTTTCGCGATGGTCGAACCTGTCACGGCGGTCGGCGGCATGGTGAATTCCCCACCGCGGGCTTTGATGCCCTCGCAATCGCCCTTGATGTCATCGGTGAAGAACATCACCGCGGGCTGGCCCTGCTGGAACAGTGCTTGCTGGTATGCTTTGGCCGCCGGATTATTGTTGAGCGCGAGCTGAAGCTCGGTTCCGTCCGGCTCTTCGGGCGAGGCGACGGTCAGCCAGCGAAATGGGCCCTGGCTGAAATCGGCCTTCTTCGTGAACCCCAGAATCCCGGTATAGAAACGTAACGCCTTTTCCTGGTCGTCCACGTACACGCTCGTCAGTTTGATCTTCACTGGTCCATCCTCCTGAGCAGATCTTCGAGGCGATCGAACCGGCTTTGCCAGAAGCCGGCCATCTCGCTTGTCCATTCGATCAGCGGCGCCAAGGCGCCGACTTTCGCGCGATAACGTGTCTGACGCCCTTCATGGCGATCGCGCACCAGCCCCGCCTGTTTCAGGATACCGAGATGTTTTGACACAGCCGGTTGCGAAACGCCTGCCAGGTCCGTCAGAGCTGCAACCGTGTGCTCTCCTTCACGGCACAATCGCTCAAAAATCGCCCGCCGGGTCGGATCGGAGAGCGTCCGGAAAAGTCTGTCCTGTGCATTCGGCATGTTGATCAATAACCCGTCAGTTATTGATTGATGTATAACCGCGCGGTTATGCGCAAGTCAATGCCGTTTAAATAGCCGAGCGCCGCTTCGGGGCCCCGCGCGGGAACAACAAATTGCCCGCACGCGGCGCGCTTTGCGCGCCCGCGGCAGAATCGAGAACAGATGTCGCGCAAGGCGCGACAGGGGCAATTTGCCCGCGCGGGATGCGGCCAACAAATCACGGAAACCGTGGTTCGTCGTTTCCAATGCGGGCGCGGTAGGCCACGGCTGCGCCGCCATAGATCAGCGCCGAACCAAGCACGAAAATCAGGCCACTGAACACTTGCCACGGCACCAGCTTCTGGTCCCTGGCCAGCTCGGCACGTTGCAGGAATTCCGCCGGGCTCAGCTTGTACAGGCCAGGACCGAGCGCAGAACTCAGCACCACCGCTTCGCCTCCCACCAGCAGCAGCAGGACGGGAATGCCGAGAATGACGATCACCGCCAATGCGCGCAGCACATTTCCGCGCGTGAGTTCGAAACTGCGCAGCAATCCGCCGTGATCTTCGGCGACAACCGTCGGCGCGATGAAAAAGCCCATGCGGACGATCACAATCAATGCCGCGATGAACACGACCCAGGAAAACAGTCCGGCGATGATGTCGGGTGCATTCGCGCGCACCACCCCAGCCGGATCGAGCGGAACACCGGCAAGACTGAACGCGAACCCGGCAATGATGGCGGCCACGACGATCAGCACCATCGATCCCGCGATATAGCGCACGCTGGCAAGAAACATCCGCCATTCGACCGGGCCGACGGCAAAATAGGCAACCACTCCAGAGGAGCGCCGGCCAAGCACGTGACGCGTCAGGGCAACTGCCATCACCGAACCGGCAAAGATTGTGATGGCGAGGCCCAGCACCGACAGCAGGGTATAGGCGGCTTCGATGCGCGGATCGCCCGCGTCAAAATCGGGGCGGTGTACGGCGGCATAGACCGCGGTGAAATATCCCGCCAGCGACGACAACAGGGCCGGGAACCAGCAAATCCCCAGGATCGTGCCGATTTCGGTGAACAGGAACCGGTACGCCTGCACAATCGTCTGCCCGACCGGAATTTTTTGCATGAACCCGAATCCCAACCGCCACGCAGGCCAAAGTGCATCGGCACCCTGCTTAGCATGCCGAAGCCGCGCTCGCGCTGTGACTTGCCGCGTCCTGCGGTCACAAGCCCGGCAATTGCCCAAGACACGCATTTCGGTTTATGCGGGCGCTTATGGGACTTGTCCATATCATTGGCGGCGGACTCGCGGGCTCGGAGGCGGCATGGCAGGCGGCCCAGGCGGGCGCCAGTGTCGTGCTCCACGAAATGCGTCCCCTGCGCATGACCGAAGCCCATCAAACCGGCGGACTGGCTGAACTCGTCTGTTCCAACTCGCTGCGTTCCGACGATTGGGAGAACAATGCCGTCGGCCTGCTGCACGAAGAAATGCGCCGCGCCGGATCGCTGATCATGGCGGCGGCGGATGCCAGCAAAGTTCCCGCCGGCGGCGCACTGGCGGTCGACCGCGAGGCGTTCTCGCACAACATAGAGTCGCAAATCCGCGCTCACTCGCGTATCCGGATCGAATCCGGCGAAGTCATTGCGCCGCCCGCGGAATGGGACAATGTCGTGATTGCGACCGGGCCGCTGACCTCGGCCGCATTGTCGCAGACGATCCGCGCGCTCACCGGCGAAGAGTCGCTCGCCTTTTTCGACGCGATTGCACCGATTGTCGAACGCGATTTCATCGATATGAACGTCGCCTGGCTACAGTCCCGCTACGACAAGCAGGGCCCGGGCGGCGGCACCGCCGACTATATCAATTGTCCGATGACGCAAGAGCAGTACCGGGGCTTCGTGGCGGCGTTGCTTTCCGGGGAGAAGACCGAATTCCACGACTGGGAAAAATCAACGCCCTATTTTGAAGGATGCCTGCCGATCGAAGTCATGGCGGCGCGTGGGCTCGACACGCTGCGCTTCGGTCCGATGAAGCCGGTGGGATTGCGCAATCCCATGACCGGTCAGCGGCCCCATGCGGTGGTGCAGCTACGCCAGGACAATGCGCTTGGCACGCTGTGGAACATGGTCGGATTTCAGACCAAGCTGAAGCATGGCGAGCAGGTGCGGATTTTCCGCACCATCCCGGCATTGGAGAATGCGCGCTTTGCGCGTCTGGGCGGCATTCACCGCAACACCTTTCTGAATTCGCCGCGGCTGCTCGATCCCGAATTGCGGCTAAAGGCCAACCCGAATTGGCGCTTTGCCGGACAGATCACCGGCGTCGAAGGCTATGTCGAATCGGCTGCGATCGGATTGCTCACGGGCCGTTTCGCCGCGGCACAGGCGCATGGCATGCCTGCCGCATCTCCCCCTCCGGTCACCGCGCTCGGCGCGTTGCTCGCGCATATCACCACGGGTGCGGACGCAAAGACGTTCCAACCCATGAATGTGAATTACGGGCTGTTTCCTCCGCTGGCCGGTGTTGAACGAGGCCGCGACAAGAAGAAGGCCATGGCACAGCGCGCACTCGCCGCGCTCGAGGAATGGCTCGGCCACCGTGCCGCAGCGGAATAAGAGTTAATCGCGCGAGCGTCCCTTCTTGTATTCACTAGCAACGTCCCACTCGAGCGTGCCCATCAGTTTGAGGATGTCGTGCTGTTTGTGGCGCGCGATGAATTCCTGCAATGCCCTGGTCACCGCTGCCCTTTTCGTCCGCTCCCCACTGACCTCAAGGGCTTCCTCGATCAGGCGAGGGTCGATCCATGTATTGTTGGCTATGGGATCCTCCACATCAATTTACAGACGAACTCCAGAATCGGCGAATGGCGGCACCATTTTCCGCCGCGTGCCTCGCCGCCCCGAATATCCAATGCCGTCCCGCCACGCCGCGGCGGAGTGGTATAATCTTATTCATATAACCGTCGAGGGAGAACCGGATGAGCACAGCTTGTCTTGTGATAATTGGGATACTGTGCGTGCACGTCGACTATCTTGGCGGTAGCGGCGCCTCCGTTAGGGTGGGCGGCGCAAAAGGGCTCGGAGGGACAGCCGTAATCGAATCAAGCGAGGGATGGCGGGTGGACTACTCTATTTTCACTGATGTCATATCAACCTTCTATCCTGTGGGAGCTGAACACGCCTGCGTGAAGGACGTGTGCGTCGACTATCACCGCAAGTGCAAAAGAGATGGTGAGGCGACTACCTGCACTTATGTCATCAATTTTGGGCGCAGCATTCCTTTCACCGTTCGTGCTGACAATGACGCGGCGTTGAACCTGGCAATGAGGAATGTTGCGATCTATAAAACGGCGGCGACAGCGTCGGACTTTCCGCTCGCCATTTTGGACAAAGACACGAATCCTTAGCTTGGTTCCGGCGTGGTGCATTCATACCCGGCCGCGGATTGCGGCGCGGAGCATGATCCATTGGCGGCGGTAGCCGGCGATTTCAGTCGAGTCGTGGTAGACATCATAGCCTGGCTGATTCAGTATGCGGATAAATGCTGGAACCAGGGCCGCGGGAAGGATCGCCGGCAGATACTTCCGTTCGGTTCTTGCGACATGCCGGTAATGCGTGCGCGCGATTTCCGACATGCGCGCGATCAGGGCGGCGATATCCGGTGACATGCGTCCGCGCAGAAGCTGATCAGGCGAAACGCCAACCGCCGCCATTTCGTCCGCCGGCATTGCGACATGCGCACGGCCTGCGTGAAACGGCAGGACGCGCAGCAATCCGGTGACGGCATAGGCAATCCCCGCCTCACGGGCATTCTCATCGAGAGTCTTCCCTGCCCCGAGCACACGCGCCGCCAGCCGCATCAGACTTCCCGAAGTGGTATCCCCATAGGATTCAAACTGCGCCAGATCGGCAAACGGCGCCGGATCGATATCCAATTCGCGTGCGTCGATCAGATCATCAAAGGCCGACCGCGGCAGTTGATGCCGCTCGACCGCGGTCCCCAGCTTCGTCAGGAGTTCCGTGCGCGCCGATGCCCCGGCGTAGATCTCCTCGATGCGTTCGCGCCACCATTGCAGCCGTATTTGCCCCGCCACCGGATTGTGCACGGTCTCGGCGATTTTCGCGATTTCATAATTGAAGGCGTAGAGCGCGAAGATATCAGCCCGGACAGTTTCCGGCGCAAACAGCGCCGCGATATAGCGATCGTAATCGTGCTGTCGGACGAGGGATACGCAGTAAGTGGCCGTTCGGACGCTCCCCTCGCCCAGCAGCGCCAGAGCGCGCGTGCAAAAGTGCACGCGCGGGCGCTGCGTCCCTCTCCCTCACG
>JAGWSK010000466.1 GCA_028869355.1 Alphaproteobacteria bacterium
ATGCTGGTGGACGAAGTCGCGCCGGTGAAGGAGCGCATGCAGAAGAAATTCCCCAGGGCGAATGTGGTGCAGCGGCCGTCGGCGCGCCCCTTCGCGGCGTATAGCGGCCATGATCCGGACGGCAATGTGTTCGACCTCGCGCAACGCAGGGGCGACACGCGCAAGGAGATTTATGCCGATATTGCGGCGCAGGGATGGGCACAGGACCGTTATCTGAACCGGTTTGCGATCCGCACGCCGAATGCGGAAGCCTGCGCGGAATTCTACAGCGACGTGTTCGGGCTGAAGCCGGTGAATGCACGCAGCGGCGAAGGCTGGCACTTGAGCGACGGGCGGCTCACGTTGTCGATTCTGCCGTGGTCGCCGGGGATATTCGCCGGCATGTCGGTGAAACGTCCGGGCCCGGATCATATCGGGTTCAGGGTCGAGAACCTCGCGGCGTTCAAGGCACATGTCGCGGAAACGGCGGGGATGAATCCGTATCTGGCGCCGGTGCCGCTGGGCGGGAGCGCCGAGTCGGAAACGCGGCGGGAATTGTTCGCGAACAGCGCCGGCGGCCAGTGGCAGATGTCCGATCCGGACGGGAACTGGATCGACGTGAGTGAGGAGTGAAAAGCGAGGGGCGAAAATTGCGCTCGCTGCGCGAGCTATCCCCTCCCCAAAATCACGTCGTGATTTTGACCCTCCCCCAAGGGGAGGGTTGAACGGACTGGCCGATGGAGATGTAGATGAGTGCGGAGTTGGCGCAGGAAGTGCGGAATAAATACGTCACGGTTGATGGGCTGAAGCTGCGCTACATCGAGGAGGGCGAGGGGCCCGCGGTGCTGCTGCTGCATGGCGCGTCGCTGGGTTCATCGGCCGATGTGTTCCGGCGCAATCTGCCGCCGCTGGCGCGAGCCGGGTTCCGCGCCATTGCCTTCGATCAGCCGGGATTTGGCTTGTCGGATGTGCCTTCCGACCATTCGGCTGCATTCCGCAAAAAAACCATGCCGAAATTCGCCGATGCGCTCGGGCTGAAGAAAGTCGCGCTGGTGGGCCATTCACAGGCCGGCAATCCGGCGGTGCAGCTCGCGCTCGAAACGCCGGAGCGCTACAGCCATGTCGTGGTGCTGGGAACCGGCAGCCTGTTGCCGCCAATCGATACGGGCAAGAGTGATCGCGGCGGCGAAGCGCAGCACCGGCTGGAGCGGCGGATGGCGCAATCGGAGCCGACGATCGAGCACACGCGCAAGCTGTTGCAGGAGAATCTGTATCATCAGGAGCTGATCACGCCGGAAGAACTCAGCTTGCGCCATTCGCAGAGCGTGGGACGGAATTTCGCCGCCTTTGTCGCCCGCACCCATGCCGCGGAAGCTGCGCCGCCAAAACCTGATAGCAAGCCGCCGCTGTGGCAGCGGCTGGTGGATCTGCGCATGCCGCTGTTGATGATCTTTGGCCGCAACGACCGCGCCCATGCCGCCGACCGCGCCGCAATGCTGAAAGACAAATATCCGCAGCTTCAGATTCATATTGTCGATGGCTGCAAGCATCTGGTGCCCTGGGATGCGGCGGATGCGTTCATCCGGCTTGCGGTGCCGTTCCTGAAAGGCTGAGGATCAAGACGTGCCGATCAAAACCATTGCGTCCGGAACCGTGGCGGATGCCTATCTCGCGCTGCTGGCCGAACGCGGCATTGAATATCTGTTTGCCAATGCCGGCACCGATTTCGCGCCGATCATCGAAGCCTATGCCAAGGCGCAGGTGTTCGGGACCAGAGTGCCGAAGCCGGTGACCGTGCCGCATGAGAATGTCGCCATCAACATGGCCCAGGGTTATTACCTGAAGACTGGACGGCCGCAGGCGGTGATGGTGCATGTCAATGTCGGCACCGCGAACGCGATATGCGGATTGGTGAATGGCTGGCGCGGCAATATCCCGGTGCTGTTCACGGCGGGACGTACTCCGTTCACGGAGGAAGGCGGGGTTCCCGGCGAGCGCAGCGGCGAGATTCACTGGCCGCAGGAGATGCGCGACCAGCGCGCCATGGTGCGCGAATTCGTCAAATGGGATTACGAGCTGCCCAATGGTCACGTGCTGGAATCGGCGGTGGACCGCGCGCTGAACATCGCCATGAGCGAGCCCAGGGGGCCTGTCTATATGACTTTGCCGCGCGAGGTGCTGGCCGCGCCGATTGCGGATTTCCGCTATTCACAACCGAGCCGGCACCAGACGCCGTCGCCGCCCGCGCCCGATGCGAATGCGATCGATGCGGCCGCCGCGATGATTGCCGCGGCGGAAAATCCGGTGATCGTCACCAACACTTCGGGGCGCGACGAAGGCGATGTGGCGAAACTTGCGGCGCTGACCGGGCGCTTTGCGATTCCGGTGGCGCTGCGCAAGGCGCGCTATATGTGTCTGCCGACGGCGCATCCGATGAATCTCGGCGAAGATTCGGACAATGCGCTTGACGCTGCCGATCTGGTGCTAGTGCTCGATTGCGAAGTGCCGTGGATTCCCAAGCGCAAGGCGCCACGCGAGGAGTGCAAGATCATCCATGCCGGCGCCGATCCGATCTTCGAGAATTATCCGCTGCGCGGGTTCAAATGCGATCTCGCGATCACCGGTGTGCCGGGTGTGACTTTGCCGGCGCTCGAAGAGGCGCTGGCTGCGCGCGAAAAGAGCATGGCTGCGCGGGTTGATGCGCGGCGCAAGTGGGTGGCGCAACGCAAAGCGCGGCGTGCTGAGGAACTCGCCGGGCGGCTGGAAAAAGTGCGGCGGTCGGAACGCATCAGCCAGGCCTGGATCAACCGCTGCATCAGCCAGGTCAAGGGCGATGACGGGATTGTTTTGAAAGAGGCGCTGACCTCGAACGACTATCTGGAATTCACCAAAGCCGGCACGTTCTATTCGCTCGGCCAGGGCGGCGCGCTGGGCTGGAGTCTTGGTACTTCGCTGGGAGTGAAAACCGCGGTACCCGACAGGCTGGTGATCTGCGCCGTGGGCGATGGGTCATACATGTTCGGCAATCCGCTTCCCGCACATTATGTCGGCAAGGCGGAGAATCTGCCGACGCTGACTGTCGTTTACAACAACGAGATGTGGAACGCGGTGCGGCGCAACACCCGCGACGTCTATCCCGACGGTTATGCGGCGAAGAGCAATCGCGAACCGCTGACCTATTTCGATCCCGGCACGCGCTATGAGAAGGCAATCGAGGCGCTGGGCGGCTATGGCGAGCAGGTGGTGGATGGCGCGGATTTGCCGAGGGCGCTGGACCGGGCGCTGAACAAGGTCGCGGCCGGGCAACAGGCGCTGCTCAATGTGGTGTGCACGTAGCGGTCTTGAAAACCGGACAAAAATGTCCGATATCATATGGACAAGCGAGACCGTTTCATCGCCGAATTGAAGGAAGAAGCGAAACGCCGCGGGTTGCCGTTTCGCGTTGATCTGCGGCGCGGTAAAGGCGGTCATGCGATGGTTTGGATTGGATCGCGGGTAAGTACGCTTCCGTCGCGGGAAATCGACCCGAAAACCGCACGGAAAATCCGCAAGACGCTTGGCCTGGATTGAGGGCGGATCATCGAGAGAGTGCGTCATGAAGGCGTTCGTTTATCATGCGAAGTTTGAGGCGGGTGATGAGCAGGGAATCGTTGTGACCTTTCCGGATGTGCCCGAAGCGGTCACGCAGGGAGATGATCTGGCGGACGCGCGCGCGCAGGCCGAAGAAGCTCTTGGTCTTGCGCTTTTGACCTATCCGCAACGGGGGCTACCGTTGCCTGCGTGCAAGTCGCGAGGCCGCGGGCTGAAGCCCATCGCAGTCGCGCCGGAAATTGCGGCGAAACTCGCAGTGTTGGATGCGTTTCGGAGTGCCAAACTCACAAAAAAGGAGCTGGGGCGACGGCTCGGCAAGGACGAAAAGGAGGTCCGGCGCATTCTCGATCCCAGGCATCGGACCAAATTGCCGGCGCTGAGGACGACACTGAACGCGCTGGGCCGCCGGCTTGTTGTCGGCGTAGAGGCGGTCTGACCACCGGGCGGGGAAAAGAATTGGCGTTTACATCGTGGCGTGGGACTGTCGGAAATATCAAACCGACCATGCGGCCGGGCTCGATCGAGGAGCTGTGCCGGATTTTGCCGGAGGGCGTCGGCATTATTCCGCTGTTTCTCGATATCCAGAAAGGCGAGCGGCGCGAGCTGACCGACGTCATTCCGCAATATGAGCCGCTGATCAGAAGACTCGCGGACGCCAAAGTCGATCTCATCCATCCCGAAGGCGCACCGCCTTTCATGATGCTGGGCTATGCCGGCGAGGCCGAACTG
>JAGWSK010000467.1 GCA_028869355.1 Alphaproteobacteria bacterium
CGACGGATGAACGCCTGAAAACCGTGCTGAACGGCGCCGGCGGCTTTCTCTATTATGTCTCTGTCACCGGTGTCACCGGAACCAAAGCGGTTCTGATCGATGATGTCGCGCCGGCGGTCGCGCGCATCCGGGCGCAGACGCGATTGCCCTGCGCGGTCGGATTCGGCATCCGCACGCCGGATCAGGCTGCCGCCATCGCGCGCATTGCCGACGCCGCCGTGGTCGGTTCGGCGATGGTTCAATGCATCGCCGGCGCAATTGCCCAGGAACATCGTGGCGATGCGGCCCGCCAGACGCTGCAATTATGCAGGTCACTCGCGGAAGCCGTTCACCACGCCCGGGAACCCTCCACCCGATGAACAGCCAATCCTGCTCCTCGTCGTGCTACAGTCCTGTTTCCTCCCGAATCACTTCCGCGACCGGGAATTCCAAATGAACTGGATCACCAATTTCGTGCGCCCAAGAATCAAGGGCTTGATGGGGACGAAGCAGTCCTCCCCGGATACGCTTTGGCGCAAATGCCCCGGTTGTGGCGAGATGGTGTTTCACCGCGATCTGGTTGCCGCGCAGAATGTCTGTCCGCAGTGCGGACACCATATGCGGATTGGGCCCAAAGAGCGGTTCGAGACTTTGCTGGACGACGGCGTACACGAACGGCTGCCGGCGCCGGAGGTGCCTCAGGATCCGCTGCGGTTTCGCGATGATAAGCGTTACATCGACCGCCTGAAGGAAAACCGCGCGAAGACCGGACAGCACGACGCGCTGGTTGCAGCGAAGGGCACGATCGGCGGGGTACCAGTCGTTCTCGCGGTGCAGGATTTCGCCTTCATGGGCGGATCATTGGGCCTTGAGACAGGTGCGGCCTTTGTCGAAGCGGCGCGTGTTGCGGCCGCCGAGCGCCGTGCCCTGGTGCTGATCGTGTCATCCGGAGGGGCCCGCATGCAGGAGGGGATTCTCTCGCTCATGCAGATGCCCCGTACCACCATCGGGGTGGATATGATCAAAGACGCCCATCTGCCCTATATCGTAGTGTTGACCGACCCGACCACCGGCGGAGTCTCGGCCTCTTATGCCATGCTGGGCGATGTGCAGCTTGCCGAGCCCGGCGCGCTGATCGGTTTTTCCGGACCGCGGGTGATCGAGCAGACGATCCGCGAACGTCTGCCGGAGGGTTTTCAGCGTGCGGAATATCTGCTGGAACATGGCATGATCGACATGATCGTGCACCGCCATGAGCTGAAGGGCCGGGTCGCGACGCTGCTCCAGCTTCTGATGAAGCAGCCCGTCTTTACTCCTTCGGAGCTACGACACGGCGAGCTTGCCGCGCCGGAGCGGCTGAGCCGCGAAGGCGGGGCGGCGCCGGACTCCGCGACGACGGCACAAACCGGATCATGACGGCTGCCGAGGCCAGCGACGCCATCCTGCAAAGGCTTTTGTCGCTGCACCCCAAGCGGATCGATCTGGTCCTGGACCGCGTCCAACGCCTGCTGGACCGGCTCGGTCATCCCGAACGGCGCATTCCGCCGGTGATTCATGTCGCAGGTACGAACGGCAAGGGCTCGATCTGCGCGTTCCTGCGCGCGATGCTGGAAGGCTCCGGTTACAGCGTTCATGTCTATACGTCACCGCATCTGGTGCATTTCCATGAGCGAATCCGGATAGCTGGCCGGCTGATTTCGGAGGAGGAGCTGTCGGCAACGCTGGAAGAATGCGAAATCGCGAATGCAAGTGAGCCCATCACTTTTTTCGAGATCACCACCGCTGCGGCGTTCCTCGCTTTCTCGCGCCATCGCGCCGACCTGTCGATTCTGGAAGTGGGACTTGGCGGACGATTTGATGCGACCAACGTGATCGACCCGCTGGCCGCATGCATTACGCCGGTGGCGCTGGATCATCAGGAATTTCTCGGCGATTCGCTGGCGGCGATCGCCACCGAGAAAGCCGGAATCATCAAGGCGGGACGGCAGGTTATTCTCGGACCGCAGGATGATGAAGCGAAGGCCGTCCTGATGCGCCGCGCCGATCAGCTCGGCGCGCCGCTTTACGTTTTTGGTGAAGATTTTTCCGGCTTTGCCGAGCATGGACGGCTGGTTTATCAGGACTCGGACGGGCTGCTCGATCTGCCGCCGCCGAAACTGCCTGGCCGGCACCAGCTTGCGAATGCAGCAACGGCGATTGCAGCGCTGCGCCGCATCGGCGGCCGGTATGCGGCCGAGAGCGGCATCGAGTGGGGACTGAAAAATGTCGAATGGCCCGCAAGAATGCAGCGCCTTACCCGCGGGCCCCTGATCGATGCGGCGCCGGAAGGCGCCGAAGTCTGGCTCGACGGCGGCCACAATCCGCATGGCGGCGCTGTCGTTGCGCAGACCATGGCCGATTTCGAGGAACGCGCGCCCAAGCCGCTATACGTCATTTGCGGCATGCTGAAGACGAAAGACGCGGTCGGCTATCTTCTGCCCTTCCGCGGCATTGCCAAGCACGCCACAACAATTGCAATTGCCGGAGAGCAGGCGAGTCTCGGCGCCGGAGCACTCTATGACGCGGCGCGCATGGCAGGACTTGAAGCCTCACCGGCGGACGATTTGCTCGACGCCATGATGCAGGTCTCGGCCTGGGCTCGCGCGCGCGAAAGCGAGGGATCGCCGCGCATCCTGATCTGCGGCTCGCTCTATCTCGCCGGTCAGGTGCTGCGCGACAACTCGTGAGACAGCGGTCGCGAGTGCATCCGCAACGCGTCAGATCGAGGCGTCAATCCATTCCTTGATTTTCGTCTTGGGCAAAGCGCCGATCTTGGTCGCGGTCACCTGACCATTGCGGAAGATCATCAGTGTCGGAATCCCGCGCACGCCATAGCGTGTCGGCGTTTGCGGGTTTTCGTCGATATTCATCTTCGCAACAGTCACCTTGCCGTCATATTCACCGGCAAGCTCTTCGAGCGACGGCGCGATCATGCGGCAGGGGCCGCACCATTCGGCCCAGAAATCCACGACCACCGGCGTCCGGGAATCCAGAACATCGGCTTGAAAGCTTTGATCGGTGACGGTTTTCTGAGCCATGAACGCCTCTGTTATGTGTCTTTAGTAACGATATGTAGGAATGCGATTAGTTGGGGTCAAGTTGCGCTCCCGTCGCAGATATTGCGGCGAGTTTCTCCATCTCCCGGTCCAGCAATTGATCTGGAAGGGGCATCAGCAGCGCCGAATCGGTCCAGATAAGCGCGCAGGTAACGTCCTTTCCGGAATAGATTTTCCGCAAGGCGGCGCGATAGAGCGCCATCTGGGCGAGGTAAAGCTTTGGTACATCTGCAGCGCTATCGGGCACGTCGCGATTGGTTTTGAAATCGGCGATCAGCACTGAATTTTCGATGACCGCAAGCCGATCGATCTGTCCGCTGATTCGGGCATTGCCAAGCTCTGGAAAGCGGGCGGTGACCGCGACCTCAGCCCGGCTGTTCTCGCCGAACAGAGCTGAAAACCGCGGTTCATCCAGAATTCCATGCACCGCGTCGACCAGTGAATTCGCTTCTGCACCGGTCACTCCCTGGCGCGCAAGCCATGCGAATCCCGTGCTGTCGCGCTGGGCGCGGGGCAGCTCCGGCAATTTTGCCAGCAGGGCATGCACCAACTGCCCGCGGCGAAAGCGGCTTCCGGCTTTTTGGCCCACAGGCGAAGCGCACAATGGCTCTTCCATACCGGGAATTCGCGATGGCCGGAGCAGGGGTGCGATTGGCTCGGGCGCCGCAGATTGACGCAAAAAAACCGGCATTTGGATGTTGGGTGGATTGCCTGTGGCCGGTGCGGAGGCGCTGAACGCCGACCCGACGGCGATAACCTTCTCACCATCAATGACTTCCGGTTGGCCAAGCTTGCGTCCGGCGGCGTCCAGCATGGAATACCAGCACTCCGGCGCCGGTTCTTTGCGGTTGCCGGTGTGGTACCCGCACACGATCAGCGCGTCGCGCGCGCGGGTCGCGGCGACATAGAGCAGGCGCCGGTATTCGCGCATTTCCCGGTCATGCGCGGCCGCCTTCGCCGCGCCGACCGCCCCACATTCAAGCTGGGCCGGCATGCCGAAGAAGACGCAGTCATCCGTAAACAGAAGATTGCCGCGTGCCTCATGGTTCGGCGTTTGAAACGTGTCGGGCAGGAACACGACTTTCGCTTCAAGGCCTTTCGCGCCATGCACGGTCATGATGCGCACCGCGCCGCCGGCCTGTTCCATGTCGCGCTTTACTTCGCCTGCACCTTCGGCAAACCAGGCGAGGAACGACTGGAGCGACGGCGCATGCGCGCGCTCGTGGGCCAATGCGAGCGCCAGAAACTCGTCGATGGCATCATCGGTTTCGAGCCCAAGGCGGGCCACGAGGCGGGCGCGCGCCCCACGATTGAGAATGCGCGAATAGAACTCGAACGGCGGCACCTGGTCCGCTTCCGTTAGCGCGCTGACCATGAGCGCGTGTGCATCGGCAAATACCGGCCGATCATTCGCGCGCGCGCAAAGTTCCTCCCACAGCGTCTCTTTGCGCGGCTGAGCCAGATCGTACAGGTCCTGTTCCGCAAAACCGGCAATTGGCGACTTCAGCAGCGCCGCCAGATTGAGATCGTCTTCCGGCAGCAGGGCAAAGTGGCCCAGCGCCACCAGGTCCAGGATCGCGAGCTGTTGGAGCAGCACCATCCGGTCGGCGCCGGCAACGGGCACGCCACGGTCCAGCAATTGGCGAATCATTTCCTCGCTGAACGCATTCCGGCGGCGCACCAGAATCATGATGTCTCCCGCCGTAACCGGTTTTCCTCCTGGCAGGGAAATTCCGTCTTTGAGCCAGCCGGCGATACGGCCGGCAATGCCCGCCGCGAGCACGCTGTGCGCGCCCGGCGCAATCGCGTCTACCGGAGCCAGTGGGGAGAATTCCTTGCGTTCGGGAGACGGCGCCAAGGGCCAGATTTCAACCCGGCCCGCATCCTTTCGGTCGGCGTCGTGTTGGATCAGATCGTGTCCGGAAGTCAGTCCGTCGCGCGCCGCGTCGGTCTCGAATACCGCATCGACGAATTCGAGAATCGCGCTGGCGCTGCGCCGCGAGATCGCCGGGCGGTAGTCGATGAACGGCAAACCGGCGCCGTTGGCCTGTAGTCTGAACCGGTCGCGATATTCGCCGAACGCCGCCGGCTCCGCGCCCTGAAAGCTGAAGATGGATTGCTTCTCATCGCCGACCACAAACAGCCTGCGAATCCGCGATTCCGGGCGCGCACCCAGACCGGCAAAGAATTCTTCAGCCAGCCGCGCTACGATCTGCCATTGCTCGCGGCTGGTGTCCTGGCCTTCGTCCACAAGGATGTGGTCGATGCCGCCATCGAGTTTGTACAGAACCCACTGCGCCGCATCGGCTGTTTCGAGCAGGCGAATGGTGGCAGTGATGAGGTCGTCATAATCCAGCGCGGATCGCGCCTGCTTGATCTGCCGGTAGCGGTCGAACACCGCGAATGCAACACGCAGGACCGCTTCCGTCATGCCGGCGGTGGCGATGCGCCGTTGGTGATCGCCTGCGGCCAGCACGCGTTCTTTGAGTGTTTCGATCCATGCCACTGCGTTCGGATTGGCCTCGGCCATTTTTTTGGTCACGAGCGCCTTCCGCGGTGTACCTTCGGCCGTGAAAAATGCGTTCCTCAGATGGTCATAGTGATCCGCAGTCATCCCGCCTTTGATGAAAGCAGTGAGTCGTTCCGACAATTGCTGGTCGGACTTCTGGCCCTTCGCAAGTAGCGCCGCAGCGATCACGAAGTGCCGTTTTTCGGCTGCGAGCTCCGCGCACAGCCGCAACAGGACTGCGTCTTCGCTATCGCCTTCTGCAACATTCAGCACCCTCCGCAAGTGGCGGAAGAATCCTTGCAGATTGCCGCCATGCATCGACAGCAGATTTTGCAATTTGCCACGCTCGACAATCGCCGAATTCAAAATATCGGCAAACCGCGCGTCATTGGCGCGTGACGCGAGCAGTCCGATGGCGGATGCGAGAACGGCATCACCGGCTGCTGCTCTCTCCAGGACGAAGTTTCGGGCTTCGTCGAGCGATTGGGCGGCGTCACGGTCATCAATGACAGAGAATCGCGCGGGGATTCCGGCTTCGACCGGGAAACGCCCCAGCAGGCTCTGGCAGAACGCGTGAATGGTCTGAATCTTCAGCCCGCCCGGCGTGTCCAGCGCCTGTGCAAATAGCCGGCGCGCGAGTTTCAAATCGCTGCATTCCTGCGGACCGGCGCCGATCTCCTCGAGTTGCTCCAGCAATCTGTCGTCCGGCAGCAGGGCCCAGGCACCGAGCCGGTCGAACAGCCGGCTTGCCATCTCGGCGGCCGCCGCCTTGGTATAGGTCAGGCAGAGAATCCGCGAGACATCCGCGCCGCGCAGCAGCAGGCGTGTCACGCGATCCGTCAAAAGGCGGGTCTTGCCGGATCCGGCATTGGCCGAAATCCACGCGAAATTTCGGGGATCGGTCGCATCGCGGGCGGTGACAGTCATTCGTCATCCTCCTCGGACTCCCACCATTCGCGCACGCGCGCGAGGTGGTCGTAATCGCCCGCATCCGTCATGCGAAATGGCGCAACCCGCGAACGGTACGGCTCCGCGGGATTTTCGTAACGCCTGACCAGTTGTTCCAGAAGACGGCGCGCTTGTTCGGCCAATTCATTCGCATTGGGTTCGGCGATGCATTCCCGGCCCGGCGGATCGCCGCCGGTGAGCTGAACATGGACAAATTCTGCAAGACCCGATGCGTTGGTAGCGCCAAACGCTCCTGCGAGCAGCATCGCGCCTTCCAGCGGCAATTGCGGAGCCAGCAGCGATTCGAGCTGTTTCCGGCTCGGCACCCGGCCGGTTTTATAATCGAGGATCGCGGCGTGCCCGGGACCAATCATGTCGATGCGATCGGCGCGTCCCTTAAGTTCGAAACCGGAGCTGCAAGGCACGCGCATCACGCCCGAGACTTCGATGATGCTGCGCTCGATTTTCTTGCGCCGCTCGCGTTCGAAAGTCACAAACCACCGCGCCGCCCGCTCAAATCGCGGCATCCACAGCGCCAGTACCGGCGAATCCGCGCCCGATTTGACAAACGCCTGCCGCCCCAGCCGCAACAGCTCGTCAATCGCATCGGCCGGAAGTGAATCGGGAAAGCTGCTCAGGAAACGTTCGAGCGCGCGGTGAATGGCAATGCCACGTTCGGCCGGACCGGGCTCCTGGTCGAGCGGGTCAAGGCGGCGCAATCGCAGCACGTGTTTCGCGTAAATCGCGTATGGATCACGAATCCAGGTTTCGATCTCCGTGACCGAAAGTAACCGCGGCCGCGCAGAGATCGGCGGAGCTGGGGCAGGGCGGGGCGCGCGCGGAATGGGTGAGGCGCTGTCGAGTTTGCCGGCCCAGTTGACGAGTTCGCCGCGCGCGCCCAGCAGGTGTTTTGCATTAAGGCCAAGCGCGAGCTGCGACAGTCGCAGCAGCCAACGTGATGCTACAGCCGGACTGCCGTTGGCCTTTTGCGACCGCGTCAGCAAAACTGTGCGCGCCGCGGCCAGAGATGCAAAATCATGCGCCGCAAGGCCAATGCGCCGTTCCGGCGATTCCAGTCCCAATGTCCGGCGCATCGGCCGTGACAGCCATGGATCGCTTGAGGTTTGTGCGGGCCATTTGCCTTCGTTCAAACCGCCGAGGATAACCAGATCGAAATCAAGCAGGCGCGCTTCCAGTGGGCCGAGAATGGAAAGCCGCGGATGCAGGTTGTATGGACTGCGGACCGCCCGCGTCTGCGCCAGCTCGCTCCATATTTCGGCGTAATGGTTCGCGGGGTGAAGTGCCGTGCCGGCGCCATCGCGTGTGATCTCGCTCAGCAGGCCGGCAGCGGCTTCTCCCGCCGCCCCGTTCCATAGCCGTGCGGCGCCGGAAGCCGTCGCGGTCGCGGCGAGAGCCTCGGCGGCGGCCGCATGACTCTGCGCGAGTTCACCGAGATCGGCGTCCGGTTGCTCCATCACCGCTGCAAACGCGTTGAGCTTTCGCGACAGCTTTGCAAACCAGTCCCGCACAGCGACCGGCACCTTCTCCGCATTGAGCCGGGGAGCGACTCCTTTGAGTCCTGCATCAGGCCGCAACCCGCGCAGTGCATGACGTTCCAGTTCGCGCACTTTCCGGCGGAATGATCCGCTGTCTTCACCACCCGACGCGAGCGGATGCTTGAGGAGTGCGAGCAGCGGTATTGGTGCAAAGCGATCGGCGGCAGCCTGGGCCAACAGCGCGAGAAATGTCCCGGGCCTGGTGCTGACAAGCGGAACACCGGCGGAGTCGTCGATTGCGATATCCCATCGCCGCAATTCGGCCGCGACACGCCGTGCGAGATCGCGATCGGGAGTCACCAGAGCGGCCGTACGGCCGGGAGTCTCGAGGGCCTCGCGCATCGCACAGGCGATCACGGCGGCTTCTTCGCGGGTATTGCGAGCTTCGATGAGCGATAAATTGTTCAATGCAGCGGCAGCTTCGCCGCGTGAAGTCTCAACGAATGTGCCCCATGCATCGGTGGCGGGCGGCGGACGCAGCGCCTCGCTGAGAAACCTGACACGAGCACTTCGTTCAGGCCATGATTCCGGCAGCGGCGACCACAGCCTGACCTGATCACGCGCTGCGCCGATATGGCCCAATAGCCGGTTCAAACCATATTGCGGATGCGTGGGATCAGCCGCCTGCCAGGCTTCCTCGTCGAGATCCGTATCCAGCCCGGGCAATACGACCGCACCGGTCGGAAGATAGGCAATCGTTTTGAGCAGTTGCGCCGTTGCCGGTATGGAGCCGGTTGATCCGGCGGCGATGACGGGTGACGTCGGCGGTGCTGCGGCGAGCTTTCGCGCCAGCGCCAGAAGATTTCGATCGCGATTGGCCGCGGCCTCGGTTGCGTTCTCCGCTTCCAGCAGCTTCGGCCATTGCACCGCGACAATGTTGAGGAACGAAACCACCTCGCTCCAGTGTGCTGCGAGGTCGGCCGGTGCCAATTCGGCCAGCCGCGAAAGGTCGGCGCCCTGGGTGATCGCTCCGTCGAGAAAATCGGCAAGTTCTGCCGCCGAATTCAGCGCCTGATGAAGCCCTACCGGTGTGCCGCGCGCGGCGCCCCAATGCTGAACCAGATTGGCCAGCAACAGACGCCGGCGAAGCGGCGCAATCGCCGGCAAATCTTCCAGGCTGCCGGCCGGATCGGGCCCATCTGACTCTTCATCGACATCAGCGAGCGCGACGATGCGGGGCAGCAGTGCCGCACCGTCAAGTGCGGCGGCAAAAGCTTCGCGCAAAGCGCGTGTGGCGCGGCGCGTCGGAACCAGCACCAGCGTGTCGGCAAGCGCCAGCGGACCATCGCCTGCGCGCTCGATAATGCCTGCGCACAACGCCCGCGCGAAAGGAACGCCGGACGGAATGGTGAAAAGATGTGGTTGCGGGCCAGCTGCCATCAGAGCAGCTAGGGTCCGCGTGCGAGGTCGCGCAGGAATTCTTCGGCTTCCTCGAGCGCCAGTGGGGTGCCGACGTGAATCCACACACCATCCAGCCGCACGCCCCAAAGCCTTCCCGCGGTCATCGAGCGGTCCCACTGGCGATTGATCGAAAACCGCCCATGCGGTGCGTCCTGGAAAAGGTTGCTCTGCACGATTTGCACGCCGGTCCAGACAAAGGGAGCGATGTTCATTTCCGGCCGGCGCTTCAGGCGGCCCCAGGCATCCATGTCGAAATCGCCGCGCCCGTCATAACCGATTGCGGTCGCGCAGGGCGCAAGCAGCATCAGCGCATCCATGGTTTCGGGATTCCACCGTGCGTGCATCCGCGCCAGCGACGACCCCATGCCTTCGATCCACAGGGAGTCCGAATTGTAGGTGAGGAATGCTTCGCCCTCGAACAGCGGCAATGCTTTCCGTAGTCCTGCGCCGGTGTCGAGCAATTCCTCGGTCTCATCCGAAATGACGAATTTGACCTTCGGAAGCTCGGTGCGTTTCTTATTGATATGTTCGATCAACTGGTCCGCCCTGTAATGGACATTGACCACAATGAAATCGACGCCGCCGGCGACAAGGCGGTCGATCGCATGATCGATCAGCGGCTTTCCAGCCAGTTTGATCAGCGGTTTGGGTGTTTCCAGAGTGAGCGGCGCCATCCGGGTACCAAGCCCCGCCGCGAGAATCATGGCTCGCCGCAGACGGGTCACGGCAGGTTCGCGCCGATATTCCGCGCAGCGGGCGGCACTTTTGCGTCGTACCAGTCCTTCACCGGCGCCAGGACTTCGTGCCGGAGGTCGCGTTCGAGATAGCCCCAGACGCGCGGCAGATGGGCGAGATAGCGCGGCTTCGAGTCACGCCTGGCCAGCCGGGCAAAAATGCCGGCGATCTTCACATTGCGCTGCGCCGCAAGCACCGCGGCACTCGCGCGAAAATACGCGCGATCTCCCGCGGTGGCGCCACAGCGGCTGCGGCCGAGATAATGAGCGGTCATCGCTTCGCCGAGTTCGGGAGACACGTCGCGCCTCGCGTCCTCCAGCAGCGACACCACGTCATAAGCCGGCGAGCCCGATACGGCGTCCTGAAAATCGATGACACCGACGCGCGCCAGACCCGACAGTGATCCCCGCCACAGAAGATTCTGCGCGTGATAATCGCGGTGCACGAACACCTTCGGGCCGCCGTCGAGATGCTGGAGTGCAATTCGCCACAGGACGCGGTGATGTTCGGTTTCGGCTGCGTCGGCCGCACGGCCGAGCGCCAGCGGAAAGAACCACTCGGTCAGCAGATCGATTTCCGCCAGCAACGCAGCTTCGTCATAGGGGAACAAGGGCTTTTCCGGCGAAAGCTGTGCCGGCGCCGGCAATTCGTGCAGCGCGACGAGCGCTTCGATCGCGGCTTCATACAAATGGCGCTCATCCCCGTTCCGCTGCAAAATATCCGTATAAAGATCGTTTCCCAGGTCCTCGATCACGAGAAAGCCGCGGGACACGTCCGCGGCATAGATTTCGGGCGCTTTCAACCCGCAGCGGCGCAGATAACCGGCGGTGGCGATGAACCGCCCGCAATCGGCCCCGGCGAGCCGCGCCAGCGCATTGTAACCCAGGGCCCGACGCTGATCCGGTGTAGCCGCTGCGGGCGCGGCTGCCGTCTCGGCGTTCTGCGGCTGATCCATCAGCATTGCGGTGCGCCCGCCGAGATGCAGGCGGATATATCGCCGCGTCGATGCATCGCCTTCCAGCGGACGCCGTTCCGCCGCGCCCCAGCCGGCGCCGGCAAGGAAATCCAGCATCAGATCAGTCCGCGACCCCACTGCGTTCATGAGATATCCTTGATGAAAACCGGCCGCCAGCGCGCCGGGCCGGAAGCACGAATCTCACGGCGGCCATGATCCAGCGCCGTCAGGCAAATCGTCAAAGCTTCCAGTTGCAGGCGCGCAGGGAGACCGTTTTCCGGCCATTCGACCAGCGCCGCTCCTTCGTCCAGTGCGTCTTCCAGCCCGAGTTCGTTCATTTCACTCGCGTTCTCCACGCGATAAAGATCGAAATGGGACACGGTCAGCTTTTGCGTCCGATAACGCTGGACGAGCGTGAATGTCGGACTCGGCACCTCTTCCGCCACACCGAGCGAACGCAGAATGGCGCGCGCCAAAGTCGTTTTCCCTGCTCCGAGATCGCCGGAAAGGGCGATCAAATCACCTGTTACGAGCGCGCCCGCGATCACCGCTCCAAGCTCCCTGGTCGCGGACTCGTCCGTGAGCATGAAGCTGGTCTCGAACTCCACCACGCGCGGTTTGTAGCTTTAACCCGCTCTGCGCTCAACGCGCTGGGACCCGGTGATCAACTAAATTGTTCGATTGCCCCTCGTGAGGGGCCATGCTAACCGCGACGGTAAGGAACAGGTTTTAAGTCGAATGCGATTCGTCATCATAGGCGCGGGCCAGGCTGCGGCGCAGGCGGTCGCTACACTCGCTTCGGAAGGGTTCAGTGGTTCGCTGACCGTCGTCGGTGAGGAGCCCTATCCGCCCTATCAGCGCCCGCCGCTCTCGAAAGCCTATATGGCCGGCGATTTCGTTCGCGAAAGACTGTTCCTCAAGCCCGAAGCCTTCTACGCGGAGAGCCATTGCGAGCTCCGGCTGGGCGTTACCGCGGCGGCGATTGACCGCGCGGCAAAGACGGTGACGCTGAGCAGCGGCGATACACTGGCCTATGACCGGCTGCTGTTCGCGACCGGAGACCGGGTGAGAAAACTGCCATGTCCCGGGGCGGATTTGCCGGGTGTCTATTACCTCCGCGGCATCGACGATTCGGATGCGCTGCGGCGCCACCTGGTCGCAGGCAAGAAGCTCGCCGTCGTCGGCGGAGGTTATATCGGCCTCGAAGTGGCAGCGGTTGTCGGAAAATACGGGTTGCATGTCACCGTTGTGGAAGCCATGGACCGCCTAATGGTGCGGTCGGCTTCGCCACAAGTCTCGGAATTCTACCGCAAGCTGCACGAGAGCCATGGCGTCGATATTCGTCTCAATCAGGCTGTCACGGCTGTCGAGGGAAAATCGTGGGTTGAAGCTGTGGCGACAGGTCAGGGGCGCATCCCCGCCGATATCGTCGTCGCCGGTATCGGCGTGGTGCCCAATTGCGAGTTGGCGCTCGTTGCCGGACTGGCGTGCGACAACGGTATCGTCGTCGATGAGTTCGGCGCGACATCCGATCCGGATATTTTCGCCGCGGGCGATTGCACGAATCACGTATCGTTCCATGGCAAAAGGGTGCGGCTGGAATCGGTGCAGAATGCAATCGATCAGGCCAAACATGCGGCTTTGGCAATGCTGGGAAAGCCTACGCCATATCGTGAAGTGCCGTGGTTCTGGTCCGATCAATACGATATCAAGCTGCAGATCGCCGGGTTGGTGCAGCCCGGCGACACGGCGGTGGTGCGGGGGGACCCGTCGACACACAAATTTTCCGTTTTCCATTTGCGCGACGGCATTGTCGCCGGTGTGGAGGCGGTCAACGCCGCGCCGGATTACATTGCCGGCCGCAGATTGATCGCCGCCCGCGCGCGTGTCGCGCCTGAGCGGATTGCCGACACCAGTGTGCCGGCAAAGCAATTGGGCTGAAGTTCGATCGCATATGCCAAAAATCACCTATATCGAACAAAACGGCACGGAGCGGACGGTCGAAGTCCCTGTCGGCTGGTCGGTCATGGAGGGGGCCGTGAAAAATCGCGTGCCCGGCATTGACGCCGATTGCGGCGGCGCCTGCGCCTGTGCCACCTGTCACGTCTATGTCGATTCCGCCTGGCTGGCCAAACTGCCGCCGCGCCAGGAGATGGAGGAGCAGATGCTGGACTTCGCGCAGGACGTGAAGCCGAACAGCCGGTTATCCTGCCAGATCAAGGTGAGTCCGGCGCTCGATGGGCTTATAGTCCGAACGCCCCGCACGCAACATTAGCCTGGGAGTCATCGATGCACAGGATCTCTATTCCGCAAGAGATCATCGATCAGGTGGTGCACGGACGTGGGCGTGAACACGTGTTTGAGGAATTCGACCCGGCGAAAGCCGCGTTGCTCGTGGTCGATATGCAGAACGGATTCATGATGGACGGCGTTGGACACAGCATATGTCCGACGGCGCGCGAAATCGTGCCGAACATCAACCGGCTGGCGGAATCCGTCCGGAACAGCGGTGGGCTCGTGGTGTGGATTCAGAACGCCGCCACGGAGGAAACGCTTCAGAGCTGGTCCATTCGCGTCGAAATGGATGGACCGCAGCGCACGCTCAAGCGCCTGGAATCAATGATGCCGGGTTCGAAAGGCTACGAACTCTGGGCATCACTCACACCGCAAGCGGGAGATCTGTTTGTTCAAAAGACCCGCTTCTCCGCATTCATCCAGGGTTCGTCCAATCTCGAAGCCGAACTGCGCTCGCGCGGCATCGACACCGTCATCGTGACCGGCACGGTGACCAATATCTGCTGCGAATCGACCGCACGCGATGCCATGATGCGGAATTTCCGCACCATCATGGTGACCGACGGCAATGCTGCGATGAGCGATGAATTGCACAACGCATCGCTGATCGCGTTCTATGTCCGCTTTGGCGACATCATGTCCACCAGACATCTTATCTCAGTGCTGCACCGCAACGCCGAAAAGTTCGCCCCCGCTGCAGCCGAATAAAACCGCCTCTCCCATTGAGGGTCGAGGGCGTCGCGAATCGCCGGAGGCGATTTGCAGCCCGAGCGGATGCAGCGCCCGCGCGTGCCCCCTATATCAACCCGCCCCTTGGGGGCGGGTCGAAATCGCGAAGCGATTTCGGGGCGGGGACAGCGAGCGAAGCGAGCGCAATTGCGGCGCTGGCAGAGGTGAGCGTTTTGAGCAACGCCGATCACAAACAGCTCTAATCCGGCCGCTCCGTCGTCGGATCGATGGTCTTGCGGACTTCGCTGATTTTGGACGCCGGAAATCCGCTCATCTCGGCATGCCTGCGGATCATTCCTTCGTTGGCGGCGAGGTAGACGCAGTAGATCTTGTTGTCCGTGACATGGCTTTCGACCCATTGGATGTCGGGACCGAGTTCGCGCAGCACGCCATTGGATTTTGCCGCAGCCGCGCGCAGCTGTTCGCGGTCCGCCGTTCCGATTTTCGGGATTTCACGTTCAATCACGAATTTCCGCAAAGCCATCACATTTCCTCCGGGCATCCTCGAACGCATCATGCCAGTGGGGCCTTGGCTGGCAAAGCCCGTGGTTTGCGCACCGCGCGTTTGCGCGGAACATGGCAGGTCACGCGCGTGCCTCCGCCGGCCTGTGATTCCAGCTGAACCCAACCACCATGCAGTTCGACGAACTGTTTCACCAGCGTCAGTCCAATCCCGGCGCCGGCGCGTGCCACCGCGCCGCCGCTGGCGGAAAAACGGTCAAACACCGAAGCCATGATATCGGGCGGCACTCCTGGCCCCGTATCGGCGACATAAAACTGCACGTCATCGGCAGCGATGCGGCCGCCAAGGCTGACGGTGCCGCCCCGGGGCGTAAACTTCAACGCGTTGGCAATCAGGTTGAACAGCACCTGCTTCAGGCGGCGCGGATCGCCCAGAAATGGCGTCTGAGCCTGGCGGCAATCGAGCCGGAAACTTAAGCCCGCCTTGATCGCCCAGCCGCGCACATGGTCTGCAATTCCCGACAGCAGCAGGTAGAGGTCGATGCTTTCATATTCCAGTTCGACCGTGTGCGACTCAAGATCGGAGAGGTCGAGCACGTCATTGATGAGGTCGCGCAGCTGTCCGGACGCCTTGATGACGGCATCGGCATATTCGCACTGTTTGGCGTTCAGCGGTCCCGCGGTGCCGGCGCGAAGCAGTTCGGAAAAGCCCATGATCGAATTCAACGGCGTTCGCAACTCGTATGACATGCGGCGGACGAATTCGGATTTCATCCGGTCGCTTGCTTCCAGCGCGTCATTGCGTTCGCGAAGCGCGGTCTCAATCCGGAAGCGGTCGGTGATATCGGCAAAACTGACGAATGTTGCGCCGTCGGGAAGCGGCGAAATGCTCAAGCGGATGATCGTGCCGTCGGACCGTTCCATTTCGTTCCATTCGCGGCTGCGCGACGTTCCTGCCGAAGTCACGCTCGTCGTCACGACTTCCCAGACCCGGTCCCCGCCGAATCGTGACCTGCAGGCCTCGGTGAGCTGCTTCAAATGTGGTTCACCCGCGAGTTCTGCCGCTTCAAACCGCCAGATCCGCGCAAATGCCAAATTCCTGAGTTTTAGCCGTCCATCAGGACCGAATACCGCGACGCCTTCCTGCAGCGTGTCGAGGCTCGCCTTCTGAACCTTCATCAGCGTGTTGTAGGAGCTTTCGAGACGCAGACTTTCGCTGACGTCCTCGAAGAGAAATGCCACGCCACCCGCCGGTTGCGGTTGCGCGGTTACCCGCAGACTCTGACCACCGGGCAGATGCCACCGCTCCTCTGCCGGTTCGCGATTTTCGAACATCTTCGCCTGAATCTGCTTCCAGGCGCGAAAATCTGTCTGCTCGGGCAATTTGCGCAATTCGCGCAGGCGATCGAGGAATTCAGCGTGAGCGGGCCGCGAATCCAACCACGGTTTGGGCAATCCCCAAAGCTCGGCAAAAGCCGGATTGTGAAACACAAGACGGCGGTCCGGTCCGAACATCGCAACCGATGTCGCCATCCGATCGAGGATGTCGGCATGCGCACTGATATGCTGGCGCAATCGCGTTTCGGCTTCGGTCTGCCGCGTGACGTCCACGGCCGACCCGGCCACGCCGCCGTCATGGAGCGGCGAGAGGGTGAATGCGAGAGCTCGGCGTGCGCCGGAAAGCACGGCAAAGCGGGTGGCCTCGATCACTTCGCTGCCGCCCTGCGCCGCGGCTGCCAGATCGCGTTCCGATCGATCGAACGCAGCGTTGGAGCTGTACACCGCTTCCTCACCGGATCCGGCAAGACTCAGAAATGCGCGGTTGACGAAACGAAGCGCGAGATTACGGTCGCGAATCCATGCGGGCAGGGGAACGGCATTCAGCGCACCGCGGAAGTCGAGCGATTCGGGCGACTCACTCTGCGCTTCGAGAAAGACCAGCAGACTGCCGCCGGCCGGACGGCCGCGGATTGAAATGGCTCGTCCTTTGTCGGAGCGGCAAATCAATTCAAACGCGATACCCTGGCCGGTCAGTCCCATGAGCGCAGCGTCGGCAGCCGCTGCATCAGGCCCCGCGAGGCAATCCTGCAACAGTTTGACGCCATCGCCGAAGCTGACGGGTTCAGAGGCACCCGGATTAAATACCAGCAGGGATTCCCGCCCGGCTGAAATCCATGCCTCACGCGCCGCGACCAAAGACCGGTTCTTTTCAGACGATCCGCGCAGCGCCTGGCGCAGCGCCTCGGTGCTGCGATGTTCGGTCAGTGCCCAGATGGTCATGGCGAGCGCGAACGAGGTCGCTGCCACGATCAGAAGCAGGTCGGGCGTGCCGACGGAAGTGTCTGCCGCCCATGCCGGCGAAGACGCGAGCACAATCAGCCCGCCAAAATAGACTGCACGCGACGCCAAGTATGCCTTTCTGCCCACCCTGATGGTCGCAGGTCTAGCCGACAATCGTGACACCTGCATACGACGTGTGCGGACGTTTCCTGGCCGCGCAAGATATGCTCTCGCGCGTACGGCTTCCGCCAAAGCAGCCGCGGCTACGCTTGTCCCGCGACGCAATTGGCGGAATACGGACGATTCAGCCCTGCGGTTGTTACCCAATCCCCCGCTGCCTTGGCCCGTCATTCTACGAATCAAGAAGGAGATGGTCGTTAAAAAATTGTAAACCGCCAAGCCCCAAATGGGAGCTTACTGACGATCCGTGCGAATTCGTCGCCCGATTCGGCCGGGGCGAATCGTTAATTTAACTTTTGGTTGAGCCGGCTTTAGAGCAGGTTCCGGCCAGATGGGCCCTGCTCTAGTACCGGTACGAGTCCGGCTTGAACGGCCCCTGCTGGGGCACGCCGATATAGGTCGCCTGCTTATCGGTCAGTTGCGTGAGTTTGGCGCCGATTTTCGCCAGATGCAGGCGCGCCACTTTCTCATCCAGAGATTTGGGCAGCGTGTACACTTTGCGCTGATATTTGCCCGGATTGCGGAAGATCTCCATCTGCGCCAGCGTCTGGTTGGTAAACGATGCCGACATCACGAAACTCGGGTGGCCCATGGCGTTGCCGAGATTCACCAGCCGGCCCTGTGACAACAGAATGATCCGTTTGCCACCGGGAAATTCGATTTCGTCCACCTGCGGCTTCACATTGTGCCATTTGAAATTGCGCAGTGAGGCCACCTGAATTTCCGAATCGAAATGGCCGATATTGGCGACAATGGCGCGATCCTTCATGCGCCGCATGTGATCCAGCGTGATGACATCCACATTCCCCGTCGCGGTAACGAAGATGTCGGCCCGCGGAGCGGCGTCGTCCATTGTGGTGACTTCATAGCCTTCCATTGCGGCCTGCAGCGCGCAAATCGGATCGACTTCCGCAATCATCACCCGGCAGCCGGCATTGCGCAGGGATGCCGCCGATCCCTTGCCGACATCGCCGAAGCCGGCGACCATCGCCACTTTCCCCGCCATCATCACGTCGGTGCCGCGGCGAATGCCGTCGACGAGACTCTCGCGGCAGCCATACAGGTTGTCGAATTTCGACTTGGTGACGGAATCATTCACATTGATGGCGGGGAACAGCAGGCGGCCTTCCTTTTCCATCTGGTACAGCCGGTGCACGCCGGTTGTGGTCTCTTCGGTCACGCCGCGGATGTTTTTGGCCAAAGTCGCGAACCAGCCCGGCTTTTCTTCGAGCGTGCGCAGGATCAGCCCAAACA
>JAGWSK010000468.1 GCA_028869355.1 Alphaproteobacteria bacterium
AACGACGAGGCGATACAGCGTCTGCTTGCGCTGCGCGGGATCGGCCGATGGACAGCGGAATATGTCCTGCTTCGCGGTCTTGGCCGAATCGATGTTTTCCCCGCAGACGACGTTGGAGCGCGCAATAATCTGGCGCGGTGGCTGAACATCGAAAAGCCATTGAACTCTGCAGCCGTCAGACAGGTCGTAGCGAAATGGCATCCCTGGTCGGGGCTGATCTATTTTCACCTGTTGCTGGATCGTCTGATGGCAGCGGGTGCGTCGAGCACAGAAGGCGCCGGAAAGTTTGCTGGTTGGGAACAATGAGATCTATCGCCCGTGGCGAACCGCGCCATCGCTTATCTCAATGTTGTCACAGGGCCGATGAAGCCAACGGGCTAATTATCCCGGCCAGAGCTGTCGAACCTCGATAGGCTTCCATCCGGGAGTCACCCATGGGCAGAACAAAATCCGTCTTCTTTGCGACGCTGTTGCTGATCCTGCCGCTTCCGGCGCTGACCGCTGTGTTTTCTCCGGCATCGGCGGCAATTGCGGTCAATCTTTCAGTTGGCTTCGCGCCACCGCCGCTACAGGTTTATGCGCAACCGCCGATTCCCCGGCCGGGCTATTTGTGGATGCCGGGATACTGGGCGTGGAATGGCACTGCTTATTACTGGGTCCCCGGCGTCTGGGTTTTGCCACCAAGGGTTGGCTTATTGTGGACGCCGCCGTGGTGGGGCTGGGCTGACGGCGTGTATGTCTGGCATGCCGGCTATTGGGGGCCGCGTGTCGGCTTTTATGGCGGCATCAATTATGGTTTTGGCTACTTCGGCCACGGCTATGACGGCGGCTTTTGGAACCACGGCCGGTTCTTCTACAACCGCTCGGTCAACAATATCCGCAATGCCCATATCACCAATGTCTACAACAGAGCCGTGGTGAATGACCGGACCGTGAACCGCATCAGCTTCAATGGTGGCCGCGGTGGCGTAAACGCCCGCCCGACGCGCGCAGAGCAAACCGCGGCGCGCGAACCGCATGTTCAGCCGACAGTCTTCCAGACGCGCCACATCAATACCGCACGTTCCAATCGCAATCTGCTCGCCTCATCCAATCGCGGGCAGCCAAAGGTCGTCAAATCGAACTTTTCGGGCCAGCGTGCCAATGCCGGGAATTTTGCGAGGACGGCTGAAGGCCGGCGCGATTACACGCCGGCGCGCATGAACGTCGCCAGACCCGCGCCACGCGCAAATTCAGCGAATGCCGGCGAGCGGCGCCAAGCTCCGCAGCGGGGCGGCGAGCAAAGAGGCGAACGAGGAAGACGAGAATAGCGGCACTCTCTTTGCCGGTACCTTAGGCACCGCGTTACACCTCCACGGCCACAGTGTTATGGTTGCCCCTGCAGTAATGAGGGGGACGTCTCATGCCGGCGATCACGCGACGCGCTTCACTTGCAGGTGTTGCCGGCCTCGCCGGACTCGGCACAATCGGGCAATTTTCCCGCGGCCCGCTTGCTGCAACCCGGGCCACTTCATGGACCGTACCTCCCGAAGGCATCGGCAATCGCATCAGGCACATCTCCTGGAGCGACCAGGGTGGCCGCCCCGACGGCGTACAGATCATGCTGAACCGTCAGCACCTGTATATCGGCCACCAGTTTACCGATGGATTCTCGGTGCTCGACGCGACCGATCCGCGCAACATCAAGCCCGTGAAATATGTGCTGACCGGTCCCAATACGAGCACACATCACTTGCAGGTTGCGAACGATCTTTTGCTCGTTGCCGAAGGCGCCAATGTCATGGCGATGCAGTCCTACGACGATGCGCGCTCCTACTTCGAAAACACGCTTGCCGATTCCATCACGAAGAAGGTGCCGTTCCGCGCCGGCCTGTCCATCTTTGACATCAAGACCGATCCAGCTAACCCACGCGAGATCGCATTCCTCCAAATGCCGGGCTTCGGTATCAACCGTCTGTGGTGGACCGGCGGACGCTACGCCTATGTCGCCGCACATTTCGACGGATTCACCGACCATATCCTCGGCATTGTCGATCTCCAGAACATCAGCAAACCGGAACTGATTTCAAAAGCCTGGCTGCCGGGCATGAACCGCGCTGCGAAAGAGCCAAACACCACGCCCAAGGGCAAGCGTGTCGCGCTGCACCATATGATTGTCGCCGGCAATCGCGGCTATGGCGCGTGGCGCGATGGCGGCTTCACCATTCATGACGTTGGCGATCCGCGAAATCCGAAGCTGCTGTCTCACATCAACTGGTCGCCGCCCTTCGCCGGCGGCACGCACACGCCGCTACCGCTGCCGGGACGCAAGCTTGCGCTCGTCGCAGAGGAATCCAACGCGGAGAATTGCGCGAAGGGTTTGTTCTATACCTGGGTGGTGGACGTGCGCGAGGACACGAATCCCATTTCCATCGGAACGCTGCCCACTCCGAAAGACCGCGATTATTGCGCGATCGGCAATTTTGGGCCGCACAATCTGCATGAGAACCGGCCGGGGTCTTTCCAGAGCGAAGAGACGGTCTTTGCCACCTATCACAATGCGGGCGTGCGCGTGTTCGACGTCAGGGATCAGTTTGCGCCGACGGAGATCGCTTATTGGGTACCGCCTGCTCCGAAGAAGCTCGTCGACACCCATACCGGCGTCGCTCTGGCCCCGCAGTCTTGTGACGTCTATGTCCGTTCCGACGGGCTGATGTATGTCAGCGATTGGAACGCCGGTCTTCACGTCCTCCAGTACGACGGATAGTAACGCGATTGCGTCAGGGCGGGAGCACGCCGGATAACCACCTGAGCAGGTTGAGGATGAACTGCTTGTTTTGTTCAGCACCCGGAGCGTTAAACCCGAAGTAAAATGGCCCGTTTCTTAACGGGATTATCTGAGCCGAAAACATCGCGGCTTCACCGAATACCGCGATACGACCTTTTCCGGCTGGCATGACCGCGCCCTGTAGATAACCACCGGCATCATGCTCTGCGACGCCTGCCGGGCAGGGGAGACCGCAATCGTGAATCATGAAGCCCGCGGGCAGAACCAGTATTGGTCTTGCGCCCGCGGGCGCCTTAAATGCCGAGCCGGTGAACGTCCGCACAGCCGTCACGACTTCCCGGGCATTTCGTCCCCGAGTGACCACATCATCGCGCAAGCTGCCGCCCGGCAAAGTAAACATATCGGGGCGGCCATCCATTGGATCGCGCTCAACGACTCCATCCTGGAAAGCAAATCCGAATGCTTGCGCCAGATCGCGGGTGCTTCCCGCAAATGGTAAGTGGTCTGCGATCAACAGCAGCGATCCACCGTTCTCAACCCATGTTTTCAAGGCAGCGATCTCTGCGGGTGCAAAAGCCGAATGTGCAGGGAGTCTCCAGTTGTCCACCAAATCCGGCGGCAGCGCATTGGCAACCACGAGGACTTTGATGGGCGTCAGACTTTGCGGGCTGAATGCCCTGTTGGAATCCACCACCCGGAAACCGTCACTGCGCAGCAATCCGGCGAAGGGCGCATATCGCCCGTCAATGGTGTGGAAGTTGTGATGGGCGGAGTCCACGCCGATGATGGGACCGGACTCCGATGCGAATGCCGGTGCCGCGACGCCAACATCCGCCTGATGATCGGCGATCTGCTGTGAATCGGCTTTGGCCACACAGAACGCCAATACTGCTACCGCGAGCCACAGTGCGCGCATCAAGTCGCTTCCTCGGATAAGGCCGTCACATTATCACGAAGCAGCCGTCCTTCGTATGTCCCCAATATAAGTTTAGGAGATCAGCGGCGCGCGTGCGCCATCGTAGTCACGGCATTCTCCCCACTGGAAAATTTTCCATAACGCAGGGCGAGAGTCGGCAGAACAAGCAGATTGAGCACCATTGAAGTCAGCAATCCGCCAAGGATCACGATCGCCATCGCACCTTCGATCTCATTCCCGGCCTCGTCCATTTGTATTGCCAGCGGCAGCACACCGAGTGCGGTCACAACCGTGGTCATGAGGATCGGCGCCAACCGGTCAGATGCTCCACGAATCGCGGTTTCGAGATTCCAGGGTTCGCCCTCAATCGTAACCAGATGCTCGTAATGGGAAATCATGAGAATCGAATTGCGCAAGGTGATGCCGAACAGAGTAATGAACCCGACCATTGATCCAAGCGACAGAAGTCCGCCCAATGCGAAAACCGCCAACACACCGCCGACCAGCGAAAACGGAACATTCGC
>JAGWSK010000469.1 GCA_028869355.1 Alphaproteobacteria bacterium
CTGACCATCGTAAAGGACGATTGGTCCAAAGCGCAGATTTCCCTGGGTTTCCCGCCCCGATGTCCAGGTGAGCCCGCGCAGCACCACATCGATGTCGTTTTCGCGCCGGAAGGTTTCGATCGTATCGATCGGGCGGAACACAACTTTTCCCGGCACGCCGAAAATTACCGCCCCGATGGCTTTGCAGATATCGACATCGAAGCCGGCCCATTGCCCGTCCGCCTTCCGCTGCGAAAAACCCGGCACATCGGCGCCAATGCCACAGGTGAGAAAGCCTTTTTGGCGAATCGAATCGAGCCTTTCGCCGCCAAAGGCGTTTGGCGCGAACAGCACCAATGTCAGGGCCAGCAGTGCAGAAAAATGGCGGCGCATGGATCGTTCGTTATCAGCAACCGGGACATGATAGAACAGTCAGTCGAAGGATTGAATCTGCGGAAACTATGCCTGAATCGAAGCGCAATCGAAGCGCCGAGTCGCGGCGCAGATTCCTGAAGCGGACCGCGGCAGCCATTGCCGGGCTGCCATTGTATACGGCGGCGGTCGCGCGCGCCGCGCCGGCACGGCGCGAATCGGTTTTGGTCGTGGGCGCAGGTTTGGCGGGGCTGGTTGCGGCACATCGACTGCGCGAAGCCGGCAAACGTGTGACTCTCATCGAGGCGAGAGAACGGCCGGGCGGCCGCGTTCGCACACTGAGGGGTTTTTTCGATGAGGGAATATACGGCGAACTTGGTGCCGCGCGGGTCGCCGAAACCCATGAATATGTCCTCCACTGGATCAATGATCTGCGGCTTGCTCTGGTGCCGTTTGCCCCGGACAGCGGTTCTTCTGTGATGGCCGTGGGTGGCAAACGCGCGCGATCGGATGTGGCGGCAGGGGAAAAACTTGTTGCCGGACTGCACCCGGATGAACGCAATCTACCCGTGCCCGAACTGTTGCGGAAATACGTGTCGGGCGTGCCCGACGAGCTCGGCGCCGGTGATGTCAACCTCGCCGATCCCCGGTGGCGGGCCTATGACCGGCTCACCTGGCCGGCATGGCTGGCATCGCAGGGTGCGAGTCCCGCTGCGATCCGCCTGATCATGCTCGGCGGCGATTCAAGCGAGTTCTCGGCCCTGTTCATGCTGCAGCAGATCATGCTGCATCGCGATTCGCGGCAATATTTCAAAATCGACGGCGGGATGGATCGTCTGCCGCGGGGAATCGCCGCGTCGGCTGGAGTGCCGATCCGCTACAATTGCCGGCTGACAAAACTGGAAAGCACGGACCGCGAAGTCCGCGCGTACTGCTTGAACGGTGGCCACACCGATGTCATCGCCGCCGACCGCGCGGTGTTGGCCCTGCCGTACTCCATGCTGCGCAAAGTCGCGCTGGTTTCTCCTTTCTCGCCGGAAAAGATGGAGGTCATCGATCGGCTCACTTATTTCGACGCGACGCGTTTTTTGCTGCAAACCGCAACCAGGTTCTGGACCATAGAGGGCCTGAATGGCAGCGCACGCACCGATGGTCCGGCCGACATCTGGGACATGAGCTTCGGGCAGCGGGGAAAGACCGGATTGATTTCACTCACCACCGGTGATGACCGGATTGAAGATCAATTGATTAAACTTCCGGATACCGGGCAGACGGCATTCGGCGTGAGACTGGCGTCGGCAGCGTTCCCCGCCATGACCACTCAAACCGGCAAAAGCTTCCTGCAGATCTGGGGCGAAGACCCGTTTGCCGGTGGAGCTTTTTCCGTGTTCAAGCCGGGGGAAATGACGGCCTGGGCTGAAACCATGGGCAAATCCGAGGGCCGGATACATTTTGCGGGCGAACATTTGTCACCATGGAACGGCTGGATGGAGGGCGCGCTGTGGTCCGGCGAGCGGGTGGCACAGGAAATCATCGCCGCCTGATTCCCGCCAGTTCCGCGGGTTTTTTGCCTTGGCGAGTCACGGCCGAACCCTGTATAATGACGGCTACGTTCCTGTCTCGCGCAACCGGGGACGCGGGACCGTTTTGGACCAGAAGAGGCGGATATGAAGATGAAATCATGGATCGGCATGAGCAGCGTCGCGGCACTGGGATTGGTCGCCAGCGCATTTATCTCGTTACCCGCTTTCGCCAATGGCGGCGATTTCTTCAATGAGCTTTCCGAAAGCTGGGGCGCCAACGCTGACACCGGCGTGCCCTTCTTCGGCTGGGTTCGGGACGCACACGGCAAGGCGATTCCGCGCGCAATCGTCACCGCGACTGTCGTCGGGGGCGTCGACGGTGAGGCGGTGACCATCATCTCCGACAACCTTGGTCACTTCAAAATCCCGGGCCTCGGGAAAGATGTCGATCCCAAAAAGGTGCTGGTCGAGTGTGCCAAGGCGGGCTATCGCACGGCGGCGATGGATCGCCGAACCATGCGGACCATGCCGAAGGCGCCGGTTGAGGTGGACTGCAGAATGCAGCAGACCGGTCCGATCAGCTAAGGCTGCACAGCGACAGGAAGTTTTCGCTCCGTCATCTGAGAATTGCGTTGCAAACTGCGAATCGCTTCGTGCAAGATCGGCACGAAGGATGGTGGTTGCGCGCATGCGGTCGTCATCTGGAGGAGTTCCGGGAAAGTCACCTCAGCAAGAGAGACACGCGACAGACGTGCTCTGACAGGGGGGTACATGATTACCGCATTGCTTATTATTCACGGCATCCTGGCCATGTTTCTGGTGGGCGCGATCACCCATCAGGCCCTGGGATTGTTTTGGCCGCGCCGGCCGGGACAGGCGAATTTTGTCGCGCGCATGCGCGTCGCCAACTCGCAGGGTTATGTCAACGCGATCCTGACTCTGTACTGCATCGTATTCGTGATCGGCTCTTTCCTTTATCCGACCTATCGCGTGTTTGTGCGTCCGCCGCTGCAGGACTTGCAACTGACCTATGCCATCGGGCTGTTCGAGGTGAAAGAGAACTTCGCCGCGATCTGTCTCGCGCTGCTGCCGTCATATTGGTATTTCTGGAAGAAGGCGCCGGAATTTCCGGTGACGCGCCGCGCGCTGACCGCGATTCTGTTCTGTACCATCTGGTATAATTTCATCGCGGGTCACATTCTGAACAACGTCAGAGGATTCACCTGATGAACAAGATCGCTGCGCGGGTATTTCCCGCATTTGCTGTCGGGTTCGCGTTGTTTTACGCACCGGGCTATTCCTTCACCGGAAACACGTCGACCGTTTCCTGGCCGCTGTTCACCTATTTCCCTGCCATCGATCAGTGGAAGTGGCTTCTGGTCACCGGGAATGACAACAGCGGCCCACCGATGTGGTGGTACGGCTGGATTGCATCCTCCGTGCTGGTCGGGCTGGTCTTCGCGCTGATCGCACTGGTTCTTCCGGAGCGCGCGTTCCGGAATATCTGGGCGACTTTGATCTGGGTTGTGCCGATTTGCGCCTTCGTGTTCCTGCTGAACTGGGAACTCGCCTGGTTCATCACGGGTTGGAAGCCGATCTGGTTCAGCTGAGCTTTCGGTCCTATATTCCGGCTAGCCTAGCGTTTTCCGCCGACCCGCCTACGCTGAAAGCTTCGGCGGGCGAGCTTTGGGACATTTGGTCCGCCGAAGTCTTGACGAAGGCGGAAGTGGTTACCGGTTCGGCGCAGAAAACGCGCCAGTCAAATAACCAGAGCGTTTGCGATTAGCGTAATCGCGAATGCTCTGGCGCCGGAGACAGGTCATGACCGGACGGAATTTGGGTGCACTGCCGATCGCTGCGGCCATTGCCGTTGTCGGGCTCATGGCATGTGTGCCGGCATTCGCCAATGGCGGCGATTTCTTCGAAGAACTCAGCGCGACCTGGCAGACCAATGCCGACGAAGGCGTCCCGTATTTCGGATTCGTGCGCGATCAGAGCGGCAAGCTGATTTCCAATGCCACCATCACCGCAACCACGGCTTCGGGTTCCAGCTTCGTGGTGCAGGCCGACAATATGGGCCATTACAAAATTCCGGGGTTTTCAAAGAGCGTGGACCCGAAACGCGTGCAGGTGACGTGCAGCAAGCCCGGCTATCGGCTGGTGTCGCGTGACCGCCGAATCCTGCGCGGCGCCAGCAATGTGCCGATCGAGACCGACTGCACTCTCGCGCCCAATCCGGGAAAACCGGTTTCTTGAGCCAGATGGCGCAAAACGCGCTTGACCACGTGCAGGGATAGGTGTAGTCCTAAATCTATAGGTGGTTTCTGCGCCCGGTAGTAGGGGGGGGCGCGGGTCCCTGGATGGTCCCAAAACGAAAACGGCCCTCCGTCGCAAGACGAAGGGCCGTTCTACTCAGTGGGCCGAAATCAGATTAGGTCACCGTCTTTCCTCGCCCCTTGAGGGAAGGGCGGCGCGCCCGCGCTTGCGTTTTTGCAAGCGCGTCCTGGCGCGCCGGGTGAGGGGTGATTTAAGCCGTCCGATGATCGGACCTCAATTCAGCTGCTCTGGCAGAATTCACTCCAGCGGTTCGACATGCATCACGATCGCC
>JAGWSK010000470.1 GCA_028869355.1 Alphaproteobacteria bacterium
TCGGATACAAGCGCGCCTTTTGCTTTGAGGGCATTCACGATCCAACCGGCGGTTTTTCCGGGATAGAGCTGCACGCCGATCTTCCGCCCCTGCAAGTCTTGCCCGGCGACCGCATCGACCACGCCTTCGGATGTCGGTGTCGCGGCGGAAATTCCGGGCGAAAGCCCCAATTCGCGCAATGCACGTGCAGGCTTGGGGCCCCGGATGATCGTCCGTACACGCTTTAACGCGTCGACGGCAGCCGGCCTGCGGCCCAACCGCTCAGCCCGCGAGACGATGCGGCGCAGACCTTCGCCGGTCAGCAGAATGAGATCTTCGAATTCGCCCGCGATCAGCAGGTCGATCCATGCGTCGAGCGCGGAAGCATCGTCGAGGCCGGCGATCTGCACCAGCGGACAGCGGATCGCTGTCGCGCCTTCTGCTTCGAGGAGCCCGGCGAATAAATCGAGTTCACGGCTTTCAGGAACGATGATGGACAATCCGTCCAGTTTGCCGGGCATAGCTCCTCAATTGAGCGTGCCGGTTTTTGGTGATTGGCATTTTCCGGCATGCAGCAGGTCTTTTAGCTCCGGAATGCATACGCCACAATTTGTTCCGGCGCGGAATTCCGCGGCGATATCCGCGATCGTACGGACGCGTCCTGAGCCAATCGCATTTTTGACTGCCCGTTCGCCGACAGAGAAGCATGCGCATATGGTTTTGCCGGATCCGCCGTGCCCTGCAATTCCGGCCAACAGGGAAAGCCGCTGCCGGGCATCGACGCTTTTGCCGATCAGGGATGCGATCGCATCTACATCCGGAAGTTCGAGATTGGCCGGAGCCAGAAAGAGAGCAGCGACAAACACGCCATTTTCCACCCCGGCATAGCGAAACACCGATCTGGCTGGGTCGATATAGGCAACCAGCTCTGTCTCAGGCGTGATCGACATGAAGCCGCGCAACCTGTCTTCCGAATGAATCACATCCTTCAGCGAATTCCAGCCGGCAAGTCGCGCAATCGTTCCCTTTGTTAGCGGTACCCGGCTCCAGTAAACACCGTCACCCCAGCACGGTGTCACCGATGCGCAATGCAGCAGGATGCCGTGCCATTGCGCATGAATCGGAACGACACTTGCTTCAGTCGCCTTGAGGTCGGGTTGACCCGAGATCGGGTCCGTCCGCATGGTCACAAGCCCCCCAATCGGGCCCGAGGATGAATGGGTATTGGTCCAGTGCATCGGGGCGAAGATTTCGGCACGTCGCTGGCGCGCGTCCGTGCGCACGCGCAGGATGCTTCGTCCGTGTTGGCTTTCAATCTGCGCGAGCCCGCCATCCGCCAAACCAATCGCCGCCGCGTCGGCGGGATGGATGTCGAGAAATGGTTCAGGCGTGTGCGACATCAGCTGCGGCACGCGTCCGGTTCGGGTCATGGTGTGCCATTGATCGCGTAACCGGCCGGTATTCAGGCGAAGAACATCTGGTTCACGCTTCGGCAGTCTCGCCGGTGTCGCGATCATGCGCGCCCGGCCATCCGGCGTCGGGAAGTGACCATCGGCAAACAGCCGTGATTGCATTTGGTCGGCTTTCGGAAATGGCCATTGAGTAGGCTGCAACGTGTCATAACCGGCGTCATCGAGATCCGCCAATGCGCCGATATCAAAGATGCGTGCGCCGCGATTTTCGAAAGCGGAAAGCGCGGCATGTTCACGAAAGATGCCGGCAGGACTGGTGAATAAGAACGCGTCTTGCCACCCCATTCGGCGGCCGACCTCCGCGAACATCCACCAATCCGGTTTGGCGTTGCCGGGGGCCGCGCAAAAATTGCGCTGCCGGGAAATGCGGCGCTCCGAATTGGTGACCGTGCCGGTTTTCTCGCCCCATCCGGCGGCCGGCAAAACCACATCCGCGTGAGCGGTGGTGTCGGTCGGCCAGCAATCGGACACAACGACGAAAGGGCAACGCTCAAGCGCACCTCGGACAAGCGATGCATTCGGCATACTTGCAGCGGGATTGGTGCCGGCGATCCAGATCGCCCGGATGCGTCCTTCGGCAACGGCGCGAAACATCTCCACCGCTTTCAATCCGGGCCGGGTCGCGATGTTCGGTGCGCGCCAAAACCGGCGGACACGATCCACATTTTCCGGGTTGCTGAAATCCATATGAGCGGCAAGCTGGTTGGCGAGGCCGCCAACTTCCCGTCCGCCCATCGCATTGGGCTGGCCCGTCACCGAAAACGGTCCCATGCCGGGTTGGCCGATCCGCGCAGTGGCGAGATGGCAGTTGATGATCGAATTGACCTTGTCGGTGCCGTGATCCGACTGATTTATGCCCTGGGAATAGAGCGTCACCACGCGTTCAGTGCGGGTAAACCAGTCGAAAAACTGCTCAAGCGCCGCGCGATCGATGTCCAAGGCCGATGCCACTTCGCCGATGTTGGCCGTACTGGCCTGTGCGGTAGCGAGGGCATCATCGAAGCCGGAAACATACTGAGCAATCCATCCTTGGCCGATTGCTCCGCGGGCGTCGAGTTGCGCGAGCAGCGCATTGAACAGCAACACGTCGGTTCCGGCGCGAAGTTGCAGATGCAAGTCGGCTGCGTCGCTGGTCGCGGTCCGGCGTGGATCGATGACCACGATTTTGGTGCCGCGCTTTTCACGCGCCGCCAGCAAACGCTGATGCAGGACCGGATGACACCAGGCGAGATTGCTGCCGGCGACGACCGCAAGGTCGCATTCATCGAGGTCCTCGTAAGTGCCGGGCACGATGTCTTCGCCGAAGGCGCGAATATGACCGGCGACGGAGGACGCCATGCAAAGGCGTGAATTGGTGTCGATATTGGCGGAGCCGATGAATCCCTTCATCAGCTTGTTGGCGACGTAATAATCTTCAGTCAGCAATTGACCCGAGACATACATCGCCACCGATTCCGGACCGTGATGAGCGATCGCATTCTGCAATCCCCGCGCGACCAGTTTCAGGGCTTCGTCCCAAGACGCGGTCTCGGGGCCGATGAAAGGTTCAACAAGCCGTTCGTCATGTCCGAGCGTGGAAAGCAGTGACGCGCCCTTCGCGCAGAGCCGGCCAAAATTTGCCGGGTGCTTCGGATCGCCGGCAAGCGTGCTGCCGGAAACCGTAAGCCCGCATCCGACGCCGCAATAGGCGCAGGTGGTGCGCGTCACACGCTTGCTCCGGTTTCCACCGGCAGCCCGACCAGAACATCGCCGCCGGCGATTTTCACCGGCAAGGACATTGTGTCGCCTTCGTCAGGTCCGACGGCTTTGCCGTCATCGAGCCGGATGTTCCAGTTGTGAAGCGGGCACGTGACGGTTGTTCCGGAAATAATTCCTTCCGATAGCGGGCCTTTTTTGTGCGGACAGACATCGACCAGCGCAAAGAGCCGATCGTCGCCGGTGCGAAAAATGGCGAGCGGCCGGCCATTGAGCGTCACGCATAATCTTCGCGCGCCACGCAATGGTATCTCGTCGATCGATCCGATATTGATCCATTCGACAGCGCTGCTCATCACACGGGTTCGGCCATCAGCGTGCTATATTCATGCTTTTCGGCGCCTGCGGCGCGTGCCGCCCAGGGATCGGATTGCACGAAGGACTGCGCGTGCAGGAAACGCGCGTAAAGCTGGCGTCGTCCATCCGCATCCTCGATCAGGCGCTGTTTTACATAGGCGATTCCGACGCGCGCGATCCAGGGCGCGGTACGTTCGAGATACCAGGCCTCTTCGCGGTAGAGCTGCAGAAATGCGCCGGCATATTCGAGGACTTCTTCCTCGCGCGAGACGCGCACTAGATGATCCGTCACGCGGACCGTCACACCGCCATTTCCGCCAACCACGATGTCATATCCCGCATCGACGCAGACAACGCCGAGATCCTTGATCGTGGCTTCGGCGCAATTGCGCGGGCAGCCCGAAACGGCGAGCTTCACTTTGTGGGGTGTCCAGGCACCCCAGCACAGTTTTTCAAGCTTCACACCAAGGCCAGTTGAGTCCTGAGTACCGAAACGGCACCACTCGCTGCCGACGCAGGTTTTCACCGTGCGCAGAGCCTTGCCATAGGCGTGTCCCGACACCAGTCCGGCTTTGTTCAGGTCGCGCCAGACATCGGGAAGGTGGTCCTTTTTCACGCCGAGCAGGTCAATGCGTTGCCCGCCGGTCACTTTGACGGTCGGTATCGAAAATTTTTCGGCGACATCGGCGATGGCGCGGAGTTCGCCAGGAGTCGTAAGACCACCCCACATCCGTGGGACGACGGAATAGGTGCCATCTTTCTGGATATTGGCGTGGACGCGCTCATTGACAAAGCGCGATTGCGCGTCGTCGCGATATTCTCCGGGCCAGGCGCACAGCAGGTAGTAGTTGAGCGCTGGACGGCATTTGTGACAACCGTCGGGTTTCTTCCAATGGAATACCTGACGAACCGCATCCATGGTCTTGAGTCCGCGCTCGAGGATGGCGCGGCGAATTTCATCGTGACCTGCGCCGGTGCAGCCACAGACCGGCGGCGTTTTTGCGTCGTCATCGATTCCGGCGGTCTGCGAAAGCAGCGACTTCACCAGATCGGTACATTGTCCGCAGGACGCGGATGCTTTGGTGTGCGCCCGGACTTCTTCAAGCGATGCAAGTTTCTTGTCGCGAATGGCGCAGATAATGGTCGATTTCGAAACGCCGTTGCAGCCGCATATCTGCGCATCATCTGGCAATGATCCGGCATCACTCCCGATGCGTTCACCCGTCGCCTGTTCTGCGAAACCGCGCCCGAAAATCAGCCGGTCGCGGAACACCGAAATATCGGTCCCGTCCTGCATCAGCTGCAGGTACCAATTGCCTTCGGAGACTTCGCCATAGAGCACGGCGCCGGCGACTTTATTTTCACGCAGCACGACCTTTTTGTAGATGCCGCGGTTGTCGTCGCGCAGCGTGATCTCCTCGTCGCTGGCCTCGGCGGCCATCAGCGCCCCGGCCGAAAACACGTCAATTCCGGTGATTTTCAGGCGGGTGGAAATCGCCCGGCTGGTGAACACGGAGGATGGATCGCCGGCGAGCTGCGCCGCGCAGGTCTTGGCCTGATCCCAGATCGGCGCGACCAACCCAAACACCTGTCCGCGGTGCTCGACACATTCGCCGACGGAGAAAATATCGGGATCGCTGGTCCGCACGTCGTCGGTGACGACGATCCCCCGATTGATTTCGAGCCCCGCCTGCCGCGCGAGATCGATATTGGGCCGGATGCCGACGGCAAGCACCACAAGATCGGCCGGGATTTCGCGTCCGTCGGCCAGAACCACGCCTTCCGCGCGCTCATTGCCGATGATTTCTTCGGTCTGTCCGTTGATGAAAAACGCAATGCCGCGGCGATCGAGATCGCGTTGCAGCAATTGGCCGGCGGATGCATCGAGCTGACGCTCCATCAAAGTCGGCATCAGATGCACAACCGCGACCGACATACCACGCCGTTTGAGACCCCACGCAGCTTCAAGGCCCAATAACCCGCCGCCGATCACGACCGCCCGTCGATGCATCCCGGAGGACGCGATCATCTTCTGGACATCGGCGATATCGCGAAACGCGCAAACGCCGGGCAGTGAAAGACCGGGAATGGGTGGCGCGAGCGGGCGTGAACCGGTCGCGATCAGAAGCCGGTCATAGGAAACGAGGCGACCGCTTTGCGCTACAACCGTCCGGCTCGCGCAATCGATCGAGACGACCGGATCGCCGGTGAACAGTTCGATGTTGTTATCGCCGTACCATTCCCGGGAATTGATGACGATTTCGTCGGTGCTCTTGTCGCCGGCGAGCACCGATGACAGCAGAATGCGGTTGTAATTGACGTAGGGCTCGGCTCCGAACACGGTGACCCGGTGGCCGAGACCGCCGCTGATTTTGAGCAGTTCTTCCACTGTGCGCATGGCCGCCATGCCATTGCCGATGACGACGAGCCGTTGGGATATCGGATGCATGTTCATGGCCGGCCTAGACTCGGGCGCGGACAAGGCCGGCTTGACTGGCCCAACTCTTGCGCCAGACTTCGCCAAAACTCGCGATGCTGGCGAGTGCGATCAGCGCAAGCAGTGCGAATCCCGTGTAGCCGAGCGAATAATTGCCGGTGAACTGCTTGGTGTAGCCGAGACTGACGGCGAGATAGAATCCGCCGACGCCGCCGGTCATGCCGACAAGTCCGGTCATGACACCGACTTCGCGGCCGAAGCGCTGGGGGACGAGCTGAAATACCGCGCCATTTCCCATGCCAAGCGCGCCCATGCCGATCAGGAAAACGACCAGAGCCATTTGCACCTGCGGCAGGTTCATGGCGGCGAGCAAAAGCGCGACAGCAGCCACTGCATAAACACAGCTCAGCGCCCGCAATCCACCGATCTGGTCGGCAATCCAGCCGCCGACAGGCCGCAGGAACGAACCGGCGAACACGCAGGCGGCGGTAAAATAGCCAGCCTGAATCGCACTGAGTCCGTATTGATCATGGAAGTAGATCGGCAGGAATGACGAGAGGCCGACAAATCCGCCGAACGTGACGCTGTAGAAGAACATCAGCCACCACGCATCACCGGCCGCCAGAACCCGGAAGTAGTCCTTTGCCGCTTTCGGCGGTGGGCTGCGCGGACTGTCCTTCGCCAGCAAAACAAAGGCGACCAGCACGACGGCCAAAGGAATTGCGGCGAGACCAAGCGCATTGCGCCATCCCAGACCGATCGCGATTGCTGGAACGAACAACGAGGCCAGTACCGTCCCCGAATTGCCGGCGCCGGCAACGCCGAGGGCAGTGCCCTGATGCTCCGGCGGATACCAGTAGGAAGCGAGCGGAAGAGCGATTGCGAAGGAGGATCCGGCGATTCCCAGAATGATTCCGAGCGCGAGGATTTGCGCGAAATTCGAGATGCCGATGAACCAAAAACCGAGGAGCCCGCCAATCACGATGCACTGCATCACAATCCCGACGCGCTTCGCCTTGAAGCGATCGACCAGAACACCGTTGAGAATGCGGAGAAATGCGCCGGCAAGAATCGGAGTTGCGACCATCAGCCCCTTGTCACCCGGGCTCAGATGAAGGTCGGCTGCAATCAATACCCCAAGCGGGCCTAGGATCACCCAAACCATGAAGCTGAA
>JAGWSK010000471.1 GCA_028869355.1 Alphaproteobacteria bacterium
AGTGCCTTTGTGCAACTCGGCATAGGGCGAGAGCGCACGCTCGATGTAATAAACATCGGACAACAATGGCTGCTCATTGTCTGCGGTGCCGCCCGAAACGATGCCCACAGGCCGGCGGCGAAACCGTGCATCCACGAGCTGAACCGAACCGGCAGAATCATTCGCCATCACCGCGATGCGCACGGTGTCGTTGCGCAGTTCCAGCGGCAACGCGATGTTGGTTTTGGTTTCGGTGGCACGCAGCCCAAAATGGTACGGTGCCGTTTCCAGCACCTCACCGCGTGCATCCAGCGCAGCCACGCGGCCTTCGCGCTGCACATCGGCCGGCATGCGCGACAGCGTGATCCCGAACCCGGTATTGGCATTATCCGGCGGCCGCATCGCGATGGGCTCCTTGTCGGCCGGATCCTGAAACACGCTCAGAGACCCGATCTTCGCCAGACCGTCACCAAATGCCCTGGCATTGCCATGGTCCACGCCATCGGAGAACCACATGATCTGCGGCTTGCCCTGAAATTTTATCTGCTGCAGCCGCGCGAGTGTCTTGGCGCGATCCGGCAACCACGGACGCGGAACCATGTCCTGAACGGTCTTCAGCGCCTTCGACGGATCGAGAAACTGGGTGATGACGGGAACGGTTTCGGCAGTGGCGACGATCATCACCGGGCGATTGTCGCGCGTCGCTCCGGTCAGTCCGCGCTGCATGGCCGCCTGGCGCGCTTCCCATTGCGCCGCGGATGGCCAGCCGTTGTCCACCACCATCACCAGCGGTCCGGCGCCGCGTGCAACCGGAGTCGGGTCATAGAGCGGTTCGGCGAGCGCAAAGATCGCGATCGCCGCCGCGGCAAGCCGCATCAGCAACAGCCACCACGGGGTGCGCGCCGGCGTCTCCTCGCTCGCACGCAGGCCGAACAACAGCCGCAATGGTGGAAACACGACGCGCTTTGGCGCCGGCGGAGTCACTCGCAGCAACCAGTAAATGACTGGCAGCGCGGCCAGCGCCCACAAAACATAGGAAGCGCCGAAAGTCAGTCCGGTCAGGAGGCTGGCGAACATGGCTCAAAATCCCCGTTGCGCACGAGCGCCGCCGATCGCGCCGTACAGCGAAATCAGCGCCGTCGCCGGCGAGTGATCGGTGCGATGACGCAGGAAACTCCATCCCACCCGGCGGGCGAACTGCCCGACCGCCTCGGAATGTGCGTCATAGCGTTTGCGGTAACTCGTTTTCACCGTTTCCGCGCGCCCGAGAATATGCGTTTCCCGTATGGTACGCGCCTCGAAACGTGCCCTGCCGGTGAATGGAAAATCCTCTTCGGCCGGGTCGATGATCTGCACGAGATAGCCATGCGCGCCGCTATAGGCCAGCCGCTTCAGCGCCGTTTCAATGGAATCCAGCGGCTGCAGGAAATCGGAAACCCACACCAATTCGCATTGCCGTTTGACGTGGAGATCGGGTGGCAGATCGGGCTCTTCCTCGCTTGGCTGGGCCATCCGGTGCGCCATACGGCGAAGCGCTATGCGCCCGCTCGATGGCGCTGCGCTGGTTCCCAACAGCCCGATGCGTTCCCCGCCGCGCGTCAGCAGTGACGCCAGCGCGAGCGACAGCACCGTGGCCCGTTCCCACTTTTCCGGCACGGTTTTCAACGATGCGTAGCGCATGCTGGCGGAAGCATCGCGCCAGAACCATACGGTTTCGGCCGCCTCCCATTCGCGCTCGCGAACAAAAACGTGCTGCGACTTTGCCGATTGACGCCAATCGATCGTGGTCGATGGATCTTCGACGCGGTAGCGCCGGAACTGCCAGAAGGTCTCCCCGATGCCCGCTTTGCGCCGGCCGTGGACGCCGAGCCAGATACCGGATGTCAACCGCTCCGCCTCGACCAGCAATGGCGGCAGCGCCGAAGCCAGTTTTTCGGCTTCCTCGCGCGGCCGGTCCCAATGCTCAGTTTGACGCGTGTCGAATGACAGGTTTGCCGTGTTCGCCATATCGGACCTTCGGCAAAACCGCCGTGTTTACAAATATGCCTGGCAGAGGCCGTCGATCACCTGGGTGATCGTCGCGCCCTCCGCGCGGGCCGAGAAATTCAGCGCCATGCGGTGCCTGAGAATGGGATGGGACAGCGCGATCACATCGTCGATCGACGGTGCGAAGCGTCCCTCCAGCAGCGCGCGGGCGCGGATCGCCAGCATGAACGCCTGGCTGGCGCGCGGGCTGGGACCCCAGGCGACGAAATTGCGCACGGTTTCACTGGCATTGTCGTCCGGCCGTCCGGAACGCACCAGGCCAAGAATCGCCTGCACGACTTTTTCGCCGACCGGCAAACGGCGCACCAGAGACTGTGCTTTCATCAGCGTTTCGGGATCGACCACCTTTTGTGGCGGCTTCTCGTCCCCCACCGTGGTGGCCAACAGCATTCTCTGTTCGGCCTCACGATCGGGATAACCGACATCGACCTGCAGCAGGAAACGGTCGAGCTGTGCTTCAGGCAACGGATAGGTGCCTTCCTGCTCCAACGGGTTCTGGGTGGCGAGCACGTGGAACGGGCGCGGCAGATCGTAACGCTCTCCGGCAATGGTAACGTGGCGCTCCTGCATTGCCTGCAGCAGTGCCGATTGCGTGCGCGGGCTGGCGCGGTTGATTTCATCGGCCATCAGAAGCTGACAGAACACCGGACCTTTCACGAAGCGGAAGGTGCGGCGGCCGTCATCGGCCTCTTCCAGGACTTCCGAGCCCACAATATCGCCCGGCATCAGGTCGGGGGTGAACTGAATACGTTTGGTGTCCATGCCGAGCACGGTACCCAGCGTATCGACAAGACGCGTCTTGGCCAGACCAGGAACGCCGATCAGCAATCCATTGCCGCCGGCCAAAAGCGTAATCAGAACCTGATCGACGACAGTTTTCTGTCCGAAGATATATTTGGCAATGGCTTCGCGCGCGGTTGAGAAACGCGACCCCACTTCGTCCGCCAGCGCCTCGGCGTCGGCAGGGTCCAGCCCCGGAGCAAAGCCTTTGAATTGCGCCGTTTCGGCGCCGGTGACATTGTTCATGTTCTGCATCCGCTATCTTGACAAAAAGTTCCCGGCATTGCGTCAAACCTGACATCGCAGGGCGGTCTCAGGTGGACCGCCATGTTGCACCCTTGGACGACCCGTGCAACAGCCTAGGCCGCCCGGGCCCGGGCAACATAACGCGGACATGGCAATGGTGGCCACAAAAGGCTGTGAAACATGGATGCGCCGGATGGCGAAAACTGCATCAGCATGAAGGACATGCCGACGGGACAACCGCACATCACGGGCGATCGCATAAGATCGGTTTTGCGTCTGACGCCGCCGGACGTGTTGGCCGGTGAAGCAAGGTTTCGCCGGGCTGCAGTGATTGTACCCATTATCATGCGTGATGAGCCCGCACTTCTGTTCACCCGCCGCACCGAGCATTTGCCTTCCCACGCCGGCCAGATCTGTTTTCCGGGCGGCAGCTATCATGCGTCCGACGAAACCCTGATCCGGACCGCCCTGCGCGAATTGCAGGAAGAAATCGGCGTTCCGGCGGACGGCATCACGATTGCCGGTTTTCTCGACCTCTATGAGACGCTGAACAGTGGATTCCGCATCCTGCCGGTGGTCGGCTTTCTCGATGCGAACTGCGCCCTGACAATTAACCAGGATGAAGTTGCGGAAGTTTTCGAAGTGCCGCTGTCATTTCTTATCGATCCGAGCCATCGCGCGCTAAAATATGCCGAGCGGGGGGGAGTGATGCGTGAATTCTATTCCATCCAGTTTGGTCATCACGAGATTTGGGGGGCGACCGCGGCGATGATCGTCAATCTCGCCGAACGGCTGCGAAGCACATGATCCGGCGCATCGTTTTTGATCTGCTGCTGTTTCTCCTCCCATTCGCGCTCTATGGGATGTATTGGCGTTTTTCACCAAGCCCGAACGGCCGCAGCACAAATCATCCGTGGAGCTATCTGCTGATTTCGGGACTCGTGCTGGTGGCCGCCAGCTTTGTCGTTTGGGGCGTCACCGAAGGATCGGGTGAGCGCGGGGTCTATGTGCCGGCGCATCTTGAAAATGGACGGGTGGTCCCCGGGCACGTCGTCACGGCACCAGTAAAGTGAAGCTTGATCCGGCCCAACACCGTTGGATGACAGCAGCTCCGGTGCGTGCGGTCATGGCAGCTTTGTCCGCGAACCAGGATGCGGCGCGGTTTGTCGGCGGCGCGGTGCGCAATGCATTGCTGCGCGAAGCTGTCAGTGATGTGGATATTGCTGCGCGCTTTCCACCCGATGAAGTCATCCGGCGGCTTGAGGCGGCAGGCCTGCGCGCGGTCGCGACCGGAATCGAACACGGCACGGTCACTGCGATTGCGGACGGCGCGCCGTATGAAGTGACGTCATTGCGTCGCGACGTTGAAACCTTCGGCCGTCGCGCCGTCGTCGCCTACACCACGGATTGGGCCGAAGATGCCGCGCGCCGCGATTTCACGATCAATGCCCTTTATGCGGGAGAAGACGGCACACTGTTCGATTATTTCGGAGGTCTCAACGATATTCCGGAACGGCGCGTGCGCTTCATTGGCGATGCACGCCAGCGGATTAAAGAAGACTATCTCCGCATCCTGCGGTTTTTCCGCTTTCACGCACAATATGGCCGCGGTCAACCGGATGGTGACGGACTTGCAGCCTGTATTGCGGAGAAACCCGGCCTGAAACTTCTCTCCGGAGAGCGGGTGCAAAAAGAACTGCTGCTTCTGCTCAAGGCGAAGGATCCGGTGCCGGTGCTGAGCGTAATGCAGGAGAACAGCATCCTCGGTGAGATTTTTTCCTGCGATTTGAATTTGCCGCGGCTGGAGCGATTGACCGGCATCGAACAGTCGGGCGGAACCGGCCGCGATGCGGTTTTGCGTCTCGCGGCGCTGCTGCCGGATTCGGCCGCAGTCGCGCGCGATGTTGCGCAAGCGCTGCGACTGTCCAACGAAGCACGCGACCGCCTGGTCGCAGCCGCAGAGAAAGACGACCGCATCGCCGCACCGGTTGCGCGCGCGCGCCTGCGCGAATTGATATACCGCGCGGGCCGGGAAAGGACCCGCGATCAGCTTGTGTTGCGATGGGCCGATGCGGGTGGGCCGGCCGGCGAGTCGCAGTGGGACTCGATGATGAGTCTGGCCCGGGATTGGCAGCCGCCGGTTTTTCCTGTCGACGGCAATGATGTGATGGCATTGGGCGTGCCGGAAGGCCCTGAAATCGGTGTTCATCTGCGCACGCTCGAGCAATGGTGGATCGGGAATGATTTCGCTCCCACCCGCCCCGAATTGCTCGAGAGACTGCGTTCTGTGGTGCTCAAAAAAGGCCAATGACGGTCGCGACGATTTGCGTATTCCACCATGAGATTTGAGCAAATCGACGCCCTGTCGCTGCCCGGCAATCCGCAAAAGCCGAATGAGGACAGCTACGGCGCGACGCCACATGCCGCCTGTGTGGTCGATGGCGCGACCGGACTGGGCGAAGCGCTGATGCCGGGCAAATCCGATGCGCAATGGATCGCGAATTTTGCCGCGCGGCGGTTTTGCGCGCATGCCGAAGCGGGTGAGGGCGGAATCCGGGACTGGCTGCGCCTGGCCGCCGAAGATGCACAACGCAGTTTCGTTGCGCTGCGCCGGCGCCCGCCACGCGAGAATTACGAAATTCCGTATGCGTCGGCCGTCATGATCGCACTCGACGGCAATCTCTTGCACGCATTGTGGTTCGGAGATTGCGCGCTGATGCTGCGGGGTCCGGATGGCGGTTTTGCTTTCATCGGCGATACGCTGTCGAAACGCGAGAGTGAGCGCGCACGCGTCGAGAAAATATCGGGAACGCTCAAACATCGTGCCGCGGATGCAATTGTGCGCGATGAGTTCCTGCCGGCGCTGCGGGCAAGCCGCAATCTGGTGAACACCGGCGACGATTGGCTGTTCGCGCCCGACCCGGCCTGCGCGGAACATGCGAAGAGCGCAAATTTCGCAATTGCCGAAGGCACTGTATTGCTGCTCGCCAGCGATGGCTTCCTCGCGCATGCCAGCGATTATCAGCGCTACTCGCCGGACGAATTGCTGTCCGCTGTTCAGCAGAATGGACTACAACAAATCGCGGATGAACTGCGCGCCATCGAAATGGCCGATCCCGCAGGCATGAAATACCCGCGGTTCAAAACCAGTGACGACGCCACCGCCTTGTTGCTGCACGTGGTCGCGTGATCTGATGGCATCCAGCCATGGGGGGACAACAATGCCGGAGATGACGATTGGCAGGCGGGGGTTCCTGAATATCGGTGTTGGTGCATTGATCGCACTGCCGGCCGAAAGTCGCGCTGCGTCTGATGAAACCGTGCCGAATTCGTCCGGCACGGAACGCCCGAAATTGAAAGCGCCGGCAAACGCCGCCGATTGTCATATGCACATCTATGATCCGGCGAGATTTGCGCTGGTGCCAAGTCCGCGGGTGGCCCCGGCCAATGCGGCTTTGCCGCAATACCGGCTGCTGCAGAAAAGGATTGGCACGACGCGGGTGGTCATTGTCACGCCGCGCAATTACGCGACCCAAAACGAAGCCACCGTCACCGCCATTCGGGAGATCGGACCCAACGCGCGCGGCGTTGCGGTATTGCATCCGGATGTGACGGACGCCGAGCTCAACCGGCTCGACGCCGCGGGGATTCGCGGCATTCGCTTCAGCCTTGGCGATCCGGCAAGTGCCGTCGTTACAGCCGACATGATCGAACCGCTGGCCAAACGCATTGCTTCGCGCAACTGGCACATCCAGTTCAACATGAGCGGCGATCAGGTCGTTGCGCTGTCGGATGTCCTGCGACGCCTGCCGGTGCAATTGGTGTTCGATCATCTCGGCAGCCCGCCGCTTCCGGCAGGCGTGTCGCACCCCTCGCATCAGCTGATCCGGCGTCTGCTCGATGCGAACCGCGCCTGGGTCAAACTGTCCGGCGCCTATCTCAACAGCCGAATCGGGCCGCCATATCCGGAAGCAACCGCCATCGCGCAGGATTTTGTCAGGGCGACGCCGGAGCGGCTGGTTTGGGGCAGCGATTGGCCACACCCGACCTCTCCCGGTCCTGAAAAGCCGGATGACGCCATGCTGTTCGACCTGCTTGTGGACTGGGCTCCGGGCGATGCCACGCGGCACAAGATTCTGGTCGAAAATCCCGAACGCCTATACGGCTTTAGCTAGAGCTGGTTAATGCCGAACCCTGCCCGGCGGCCCCCAAAGCATCTGAAAAAATTGGTGGTTTAAGCTTGAGGAGAACGATTGCAGAACGAGAACAAATGGTGTACATAAAGATATGCTTAACAGACCGATGGCGGTGCTGGGCATTTCGCAGGTGCTGTGAAATAAGGGGAGAGATCAGATGTTGCAGGCGATTCTCAGGGTGGTTGAAAGAGACGATAACGACAGGAAGCGTGCCCTCGATGCCGCGCTCTCCCAGATCGAGCGGGCGTTCGGAAAAGGCTCTGTGATGAAGCTCGGCCAGCGCGAGAAAGCGGTCGAAGCGGACGCGGTTTCGACCGGATCGCTGGGGCTCGACATCGCACTTGGCATCGGCGGTTTGCCGCGCGGCCGCGTGGTTGAAATTTACGGACCCGAATCCTCGGGCAAGACCACCCTGGCGCTGCACGCGGTGGCGGAAATCCAGAAGCGCGGCGGGATTGCCGCTTATGTCGATGCCGAACACGCGCTCGACCCCGGCTATGCCAAAAAGCTCGGCGTCGATATCGACGAACTCCTGATCTCGCAGCCCGACACCGGCGAACAGGCGCTGGAAATCACCGATACGCTGGTGCGCTCGGGCAGCGTCGATATCGTCGTGGTCGATTCGGTGGCGGCTCTGACCCCCAAGGCGGAAATCGAAGGCGAGATGGGCGACCAGCTCCCCGGACTGCAGGCGCGGTTGATGAGCCAGGCGCTGCGCAAACTTACTGGCTCGATCTCGAAATCGAACACCATTGTCGTCTTCATCAACCAGATCCGGATGAAGATCGGCGTCATGTTCGGCAATCCGGAGACGACGACCGGCGGCAATGCGCTGAAATTCTACGCCAGCGTGCGACTCGACATCCGCCGTATCGGCGCGATCAAGGACCGAGATGAAGTCATCGGCAACCAGACACGCGTCAAAGTCGTGAAGAACAAGGTCGCGCCGCCGTTCCGGCAGGTCGAATTCGACATCATGTATGGCCACGGCATTTCCAAATCCGGCGAACTGCTCGATCTCGGGGCCAAGGCCGGCATCGTTGAAAAATCCGGCTCGTGGTTTTCCTATGACGGCAATCGCATTGGGCAGGGCCGGGAAAACGCAAAGCAGTTCCTGGAAACCAACAAGGATGTGGCGGCCGCAATCGAAGCCGCAATCCGCGGCAATGCCGGATTGCTGTCCGCGGGGCTTGCCGTCGCCGGAGACGAGGCCGCCGAATAGAACTCGCAATTGATCTCTCGTTCCCTTGGCAGGGGAACGGCTCCCGAAGGGCGCTCCACCGGGGCGCCCTTCTCTTTTGCGCCAACGGCCAGACTGCTATGAGAGCCCATGAGCAGCCTGAAAGAAATCCGCCACTCATTTCTCGAATATTTCCGGCAACAGCAGCACGAAGTCGTCCCTTCCTCGCCGCTGGTCCCGCGCAACGATCCAACGCTGCTGTTCACCAATGCCGGTATGGTCCAGTTCAAGAATGTTTTCACCGGAGCCGAAAAACGCAGCATCCCGCGCGCAGTGACCGCGCAGAAATGCGTCCGCGCAGGCGGCAAGCATAACGACCTGGAAAACGTGGGCTACACGCGCCGTCATCACACGTTCTTCGAGATGCTCGGCAACTTCTCGTTCGGCGACTACTTCAAAGCCGACGCCATCGATTTCGCCTGGGACCTGATCACTCGCGTCTACGGACTGCCGAAGGAAAGGCTGTACGTCACCGTCTTCCGCGAAGACGACGAGGCGGAAA